>CAZNTM010000032.1:0-8111 GCA_964576005.1 uncultured Gammaproteobacteria bacterium | reverse complement strand
TGGACTTTATACCGTACCATATAACCAATATTCTGTCAAGAACTTTGAGAAAAGAACTGCTCCTTGCTATACTCGAATGAACCTCCGCGCAGCAAGCTGCGCGGAATGATCAAGTTCAAGATATACGATTTAGCTATCAAGATATGTTCAATCGTTTTATCTACAGCGCAGCAAGAATGCTTCGAGCGCGGGGAGTACATTTTAAGGAGCAGGAAGATCCCCGAGTTCAAGAGATGATGAAAACGATCCGCCGAGCAGGTGGGATTGCTTTTCGCATTCAGGTACAAGAGGGTGGGCAGTGGGTCGCCGAGTCTACTCATATCGATGGCATTCTCACTGGCGGAACGCGCTACCCACATGATGTTACAGACATGATCCGCGATGCGATCTTCACCTACTTCGAAATCCCTCCCCATCTGTGCAACGATGCACTGATTCGTGAACAGGGAGAGCTTGCACGCGTTGAGGAACGCGTGTATGCCTAGTCGGAGTCTCGCCGATATTGGACAACACGATTGGATACGGGCCTGCCACAAACTTGGATTAGGCGTCGAGACCGGTCACGGCAAAGGCAGTCACGTGTTGATCAAACATCCGATTGATAGTCGAAAATACACGCTCCAACGTCACCTTCATAAGACGATCAATATAAAAATTTTCAAGAAACTGCTCGAATGGGGGTTCGACGAGGAGACACTGTGGGAGGCGTTGAGGTAAATACAAACAAACGCCCGACAGCAAACATGGGGCTGTCGGGCGTTTGTGCTTCACTCATTCGTCACATGGTGGCGAGATTGCTTCGCTTCGCTCGCAATGACGACGGGATGCACACTATCTGCCCTTGGCCAACTGCCTCTTAAAATAATCTACCCACGGATTCGGTGACGGGTTCTCCTGATTTTCAAGTGCCAAATAGTACGCGACAAAATTGCCCAGTAGCAGCAGCTCAAAAACGGCTGCGAGTTTCGTGCTGGAAGAGAGCGGAGATTCAATCCAACGGAGTCCGTGTTTTAAAGCGATCCGGCGCGTGAGCTCGTACCGACGCTCGAGTCGCCCCCCGGCTGGCCGAACCCCGACAAAACGCAACAGTCGCTTTGCCTCGCGGGGGTGCGACAGTCCTTCAAGCAAATGGTGATTGAGCTCCGGCAATGTAAAGTATGCCGAGAACGTCTTGGCGGTTTCATTGAGCGAGTTTGCCCACGCATGAAGGTTTCCGGAGTACTCAAGGCTGCCGATGAGCACCGGGAGACGACCGACGAGCTCGCGGGCCAGTTGCTTGGCTGGATTTTTTGCCAATGGCGTTGCCTGACTCAAGCCAACGGCCGACATTTTACAGCGTGCGAGCGCCCGCTCCATCTCTTGTTTTCCGATCGCAAGAATTCCAGCGCCGCCGAGAATGCTCAACAGGCCCCCAAGCAAATACCCGCCGCCGACCCGCGGCCGGCCACTCGGATTAGCAACCGGATCAAAACGATACAGCGGCACGCCATCCTCCTTTGCATAGCGGCCAAGGGTTCCCCCGCTCGTGATTGCCGCGCGCTTGCTCCGGCGCGCGCGCGCTTCACGGTAAACCGATAGGGACTCTTCGGTCTGCCCAGAAAAACTCACCACAATCACCAATGTTTTCGCGTTGACAAAGGCGGGTAACCGATCGCCGTTGAGGACGAAAAGCGGCGCAGCCAGGGAGTCGGCAAAGCTGCTCTGCACAATATGCCCGGCAAGCCCGCTACCGCCCATGCCAGCGACAACGACGTGCTCAACACTTCGGTAGGACGTTGGGATGCGAAGCGTCCGACCTTGTCCCCACGCGCGCTCAAGTTGCTCCGGCAAGCGAAAGATGGAATCGTGCATCCGCTGCACATCAATCGTGAAACTCATAACGCGGTTACCGTAACGTGCGGGCAGCAACGTGACAAGTGGACAAGTCCTCCATTCCTGGATATTCTGATCTACAGCAAACCCTAATGCCAAAGCTCAAATGCCAAATCAAGTCCAAAACTTAAAAAGTAGGCCGTCCTATGATCTTGAAGAGCGAACCGCAAAGTTCGGTGAGGCAGTCATCGAGTTTGTACGAACGCTTCCGAACACGTCAGTGAGCCGGCCGCTCATCAGTCAGGTAGTACGGTCTGCAACGAGCATCGGCGCCAACTATATGGAGGCTGACGCCGCGGAAAGTAAAAAAGATTTTCAACATAAAATCAGTCTCTGTAAAAAAGAAGCGAAGGAAACGCTCCACTGGTTGCGCATGCTCGCTAAAGCAAACGCTGACAAGACGGCCACGTGTCGTAAACTTTGGCGGGAGGCGCACGAGCTCGTACTTATTTTCTCCTCAATCCTCCGCCCAAAACAGTCGACCAAATTTGAACTTTGAAATTGACTTGGCATTTTGATTTTGATATTTGAACTTTCTCGCCTTGTGTCCAAGCACTCCAAGTGGGCAAAGATCAAACGGAAGAAGGGAATCGCCGATATAAAAAAAGGCGCGGCGTTTACTAAATTCTTAAACGCGATCACCGTGGCGGTGCGCGAGGGCGGTGGAGATGATCCCAACATGAACTTTAAACTGCGCCTTGCCGTTGACGCTGCGCGTGCGGAAAATATCCCAAAAGAAAACATCGAGCGCGCGATTGAACGGGCGGCAGGAAAGAGCGCAGCGCAATCGCCCGAGAACGTTCTCTATGAAGGGTTTGGCCCGGGCGGGGTTGCGATCATGGTTGAAGCGCTCACCGACAACCGCAACCGCACGGTGCACGAAATCAAAAAAATATTTGCCGACCATGGGGGAACATTCGGCAGCCAAGGAGCAGTGAGCTGGGGATTTGCCCGCAAAGGAGTGCTGCGGCTGAACGGCAACGAGAGCGCGCTTGATGAAGCGACAGAACTTGGTCTCATCGAAGCCGGAGCCGAAGACATCACTCGAGACACTGACACGATCACGATCGCCACTGCACCAGAACAGCTTGCGAAAGTGAAGAACGCCCTAGAGCACGCTGGCGTGCGCGTGCTTGAAGCAGACCTCGAGTGGGTGCCAACCGCGCCCGCTGCAGTGCTTGGCGCCGAAGACGAAGAACGCCTCGTTGAACTCCTGAATGCGTTGGAGGAACATGACGATGTGGTGCGCGTCGCAACCAATGCGACATTTGCTGCATGAGGAGCGGGAAACTAGTAACTAGTAATTTGTAATTAACCGGCAACGACACGATAATTTCTAATTACCAATTGCCAATTTCTCACCACTATGATCATCCTCGGCATTGACCCCGGCCTTGCCTTAACGGGATGGGGAGCTGTTTTACATAGCAACAGCCGCCTGCGCTATGTTGGCCACGGAGTGCTGGAGACAAAAGCAGGAATCCCGCTGCCGCAACGGCTGCTTGATCTTTCCGGACAGCTCGAGCGCCTCTTGGGGCGCCTCAAGCCAGAAAGTGTTGCAGTAGAAGAACTCTTCTTTGCCAAAAACGCAAAAACCGCAATTGCCGTTGCCCACGCCCGCGGGGTCATCGTTGCCACCATCGCGCGCCGACACATTCCGGTGCGAGAATTTACCCCACTGGAGATCAAACTCGCGGTCACCTCCTCGGGACGGGCCCAGAAACATCAGGTAAAGCTCATGGTGAAACGGCTCCTGAATCTCAAGGCGCTCTCCGGGCCTGATGATGCCTGCGACGCGCTCGCTACGGCAATTTGCGCAGCGAATACGATAGTGATGGGGTAGGGAGTTGGTACCATGATACAAACCCCGGCCACTCACTTCCAATCACATTCCATGCCCTACCGCCCAAGCCGTTTCTCCCGCTACTCACGAACACGACCGCGCCCACGGCCGCGAATACTCGCGTTTTGCCTTCGCTGGGCAATCCGCTTTGGCCTTGTCGGCGTCATTGCCGGCGCAGTGCTCCTGTTTGCCATCGCCCGCGCGCTGCCAGATCCGACGAACCTCACGAACCGCGAGGTGGAGCAGTCCACGAAAATTCTTGACCGCACCGGCAAAACGGTCCTCTACGAGGTGCACGGGAGTCGGCGACGCACGGCAATTGCCCTTGAAGAAATCCCTCCGGCCGTGAAATGGGCAACGGTTGCTGCGGAGGACAAAGACTTCTTCACCCACCGCGGTTTTGATCTTACCGGGATCATCCGCGCGCTGCTCGTCAATGCGCTGCGGGGAGAAATTGCTCAAGGCGGCTCAACATTAACGCAACAGTTCATCAAAAACTCCATCCTCACGACAGAACGCACATGGCAGCGGAAAATCCGCGAGCTCATTTTGGCCTACCGCATTGAACAACGGTTTACAAAAGAGGAGATCCTCAAGCTCTACCTAAACGAGATCCCGTACGGAAGAAACGCCTACGGCATTGAAGCCGCGGCAGCGACGTACTTTGGCAAGCGCGCAGCCGATCTCTCCCTTGCCGAATCAGCGCTGCTTGCGGCGCTGCCAAAAGCGCCCTCGTACTACTCTCCGTATGGGGCGAACAAAGACGAATTGCTCAACCGCCAGCACTACATTCTCCGGCTCATGGCAGAGCAAGGCTACATCAGCCGCGAAGAAGAGATAGCTGCAAAAAAAGCTCCGCTGGAGCTCAAGACCCCCAGAGAAGCGATCCTTGCCCCGCACTTTGTCCTTTATGTGCGTGAGCTCCTCGAGAACCGCTACGGGGCGGATCGCGTTGAGCGCGGCGGGTTGCGGGTTACCACAACGCTTGACCTTGAAAAGCAGCGGCTCGCTGAAAAGCTCGTAAGCGATGGCGCGAAGAAAAACGAGCGTCAATTTGGCGGGAAAAACGCCTCCCTCGTCGCGCTTGATCCCAAGACCGGACAGATTCTCGCAATGGTGGGAAGCCGCGACTACTTTGATGAGGCGACGGATGGCGCGGTCAATGTCGCGCTCCGCCCCCGGCAACCCGGAAGCTCGATCAAGCCGTTTGTCTATGCCGCGGCGTTTGAAAAAGGCTACACAACGGAAACCCCGCTCTATGACGTCGTAACGAAGTTTCAGGCCTATCCCAAGGACTACGAGCCGCACAACTACGACAACAAGGAACACGGTCGCGTCACCATGCGAAGCGCGCTCGCCGGGTCCCTCAATATCCCGGCAGTCAAAACCCTTTATCTCACCGGCATTGACCGCGTGCTTGCCATGCTCGAGCGCGTGGGCTACAGCACGTTCAAAGAACGCAGTCGCTTTGGACTTTCGCTTGTCTTAGGCGGCGGAGAAGTAAAGCTACTCGAGCACGTCGCTGCCTTTGGCGTTCTTTCTCAAGAGGGGGCGTACCGGGCGCCATCTGCGATCCTCTCGGTTGCCGATGCCTCGGGCGCTGTCCTTGAAACATTCCGGGATGAGCCGCGCCAAGCCATGCCGCGTGAGATCGCGCAGACCGTCACAAGCGTGCTTTCGGATAACAACGCCCGCGCGTTTATCTTTGGGGTAAACAATTTGTTGACCCTTCCGGATCGTCCGGTCGCTGCCAAAACTGGCACGACAAACGATTTCCGCGATGCCTGGACCATTGGGTTTACTCCCTCGCTCGTCGCCGGCGTCTGGGCCGGCAACAATGACAACAAACCAATGAGAAAAAAAGCTGACGGCTCGATGATCGCAGCTCCAATATTTAACGCGTTTATGAAAGAGAGTCTTAAGGGGACAGTCGCCGAGACCTTTCCCCCTCCGCCGCCGCTGCCGGAAGACTTGCCGTCAATCTTAAGCGGCAAACAGGGCGGCGACACGGTGGTAAAAATAGACCGCGCAAGCGGCAAGCGCGCAACCGAGCGCACTCCGGCAACGTTTATCGAAGAGCGCCGGTACCAAGAGCCGCGCTCCATTCTCCACTCCCTGAAGAAAGACGACCCGCGCGGCTCACCGCCAACGAACCCGAACGATGATCCGGAATATAGCCGCTGGGAAGAGGCGATTGCCCGCTGGGCAAAGATAAACAACGTGACCGGCGCTACCCCGCCGAGCGAATTCGATGATCTTCACATTCCGGAAAACGTGCCGCAGCTTGCGATCAATAGCCCCCAAGAGAACGAAATGATCAAGAACAACGACGTGACGATTTCCTTTACCACCACTGCGCCCCGGGGGGTGCGGCGCGTGGAAATCCGGCTCGACGATGCGTTGCTGCAAACCATTCTGGACCAACCGATCACCAGTCCGCACTCGCTCTCCCTTTCGCTTCCGACAAACCTTGAAACCGGGTTTCATACAATCAGTCTCCGCGCCTACGACGACATTGATAACCTCACCGAAGTGAAGCGCACCATCAATGTTTTACGTCCACAGGAGTCTGTGATACCATAAAGGCGTTTTAACTGCCTTATCTGCCCACTCTATGCCCCCCCTGCCGCAAAACATTTTTACCCTGCTCGGCCTTGACGGCCTGCCGGAAAACCGCAAGGCGCAACTGCTTGAGCGGATGACGACGCTCGTGCAAAAGCGCCTTGCGTTACGGCTCATTGACTCGCTCTCGCAGGAAGATGGCAGAAAGTTTGAAGAGCTCCTCCAGACTCACCGCATGGACGATCCGGAAGTCGCCAATTTTTTTCAAACCCGCCTGCCCGATATCAACACCCTGCTTCAGGAAGAAATCGCCGGGGTAAAAAAAGAGCTTCTGAACTCCGTTGCGGCCCCGGCAACGGCCTAACCGTATGGTCCGACGACCGCCAGAAGACAAGGGCGCGAAAGCCATCGTTACTCAAGAGGACCGCACCAACGTGATGCGCGATGCCTTCGAACGAAATCCCGAGGCAAAAAATCGCATCCTGTGGGAGCAATCCCCGTGGCCTGACGGCTCAACTGGCCCGCGCGAGGTAACCCCAGAACGCGATGAAGACGGAGAGTTCATCGTCCGGCTTGAGCAACAGATGTACCGTATTGAGAACCTCCCGGCTGGTTATGCTGGCGAGCCGCTGCGTCTTAACCTCGAACGAAATCCAGTAAGGACAAAATGGCTGCGGGTCATGGTCGTGCCGCCAGAACTTCCGCAAGCTCCCGAGGCTCCGACGACCGGAGAGCCGCCAACAGAGCCAAATGGTCCGTCCGTGCTTGAAAAAGAAGCGGTGCTCATTAAACAAAAAAACGCCTCGCTTGAAGAAATCATTAGCACCTCTGATCCAAGCCTTGAAGCGCCAATCCGGGCATACGCCGAGAGTGTCTTTGCGCTCTTTAGAGCAAAAACCGCAGGCGTCGAGAAGCCCGAAAAAGAGCAGACAGAACTCGCCGCAGCGTCTGACCGCCTCCGGGCAGTGACACAAACCCTCCGAGACTCCGACGTCTCTCCAATGATCATCCAACGACGGGCGCGAGATGAAGCGCTGTCGCGCGTGCGCGACGAAGCCCTTGCCAAAATCACCTACGATGCCTCCAACCGCCGCTGGGAACATCTCGAAGACGCCCGCAGCAGCCTCGAACGCCTTTTCACCAACTACTATGAACGTTGGGACAAGGAGCGGATCACGGGCTATATCGGGGATCTCCTTAAAGCAACGCGCCAAGACCGGCTTGAAGAGGTCATCAGCGCCGAGCTTGAAAAAATTTCCCTTGATCCAAAGACCAACCGCTGGCAAAACCTCGAGGAGGTCCGCGCAACGCTCACCGCTCTGTTGCGCGAGCAGCATCCGAACCTTCTTGACGCTGATCTTGACGCCCGGGTCGAGAACATCATTGATAAAACCCTCCGGGTCAGGATCGAGGCGATGAGCGCGAGGCAGCGGCGGAAATTCAAAACCGGTGTTCAGAGGGCCGACGTGCCTGCGCGGCCAGCTCCAACACCTGAACCAAAACCAACCGAACCTACGCGTTCCGAACCAACCCCTCCTGCTCCTGCAGAACCGCCGATGCCCGAACCTACGCCTGAAGACCTCCTTACCGAACTGGACGCGCGCGAAGACCAATTGAGAAATGCCGGCGGCCTCACGCTAGCAGAGCGCGTCCGCAGACTCGCTGAAGTCACGCGGGACCGGAAAAAGATTCTTGCGCTACAGACCGGAGAACACCCGCAGGAGCTTCCGAAAGGCAACGGAGTGAGGGCCCTCACACGCGAGGAGCGCGAGCGTCTTGAGGAGGAAGAGAGGGCGCGCAGAGCACAGACAAGGGCAGAACACCTCCGCGAGCA
>CAZNTM010000031.1:6582-8121 GCA_964576005.1 uncultured Gammaproteobacteria bacterium | reverse complement strand
TGGGTACGTTCCTTGGCGGCCTCATTCTTACCACGCTCTCCGACTTCCCAAATCTCATTGGATACGAACAGGCAGACTTTTCATCGCGACTCTTGAGGAGTGCGCTGCTGATGCTTATTCCGGCGATCCTTGTCCTGCTTTCTGAAGGAATGATGAAACTTCGGGAACGGATACACGCAATCCCATGGGGTCTGCCTGCAATGCTTGCAATTCTTCTTACGATGTCTTGGTACCTCCAGTACCCGGTTGCAGACGATGGATACGCCGTTGCCCATGCGTATACGACGAGCCGCGAGGACATCGAAGCCGCGCGCTGGATTGATCAAGACGCAAACGGAATTCCCTACATCGTCCTTGCCAACCAACAAGTCTCTGCCGCAGCAGTCCGCGAATTTGGCTTTAAAAAATACTACCCACAACGTGCACAAGAAGCAAGGCTTGTTCCACCACTCTTCTATTACTCCATCCCGACTGGCGGACCCTTGTATCAAAAATACCTCAAATTCGTCTACGACTCCCCGACCGCCGAGACCGTCCGCGAGGCCATGAACCTCGCGAGCGTTGACCGCGCATATGTCATTTTAAATCGCTACTGGACCGACGCGGAACGGATCGCAAAGCAGGCAACATCGTTGGCGACAAGCACCCAACGCATATTCCCCGACCAACATGCAGAGGCGACCAAAATTCAAAACCAAAAACCGACACTCTGGATATTCCGCTACGATCGTTGAGATAAGACCTTGATGCGTAAGAGTATCTCCCCTGCATACTGCGAAGGAGTACGCACGGCGGGAGCCGTAAACTCAAATCCTCCCTGAATCTTCTCGAACGCGAGTTGAAGAGTACGAAGAAACACCTTCGTATTCCCCGCTTCAAATAACCACCCATTTCTCCCCTCCTCGATCATTTCGGGAATCCCGCCAACCCGAGAGGCCAACACCGGAATGCCGCGGGCCAAGCTTTCTGCGATAACGGCCGGCGCATTTTCCAAACACAATGATGGCACGATCGTAAGATTAGTTTGCCACCAGACTGCTTCAAATGGCTCGGCTGCAAGTTTGCCGTGAAAAATAAATCGCGGATCGTCGGCGAGTTGGGCTCGAAGTTGCTGCTCGAGTGCACCAGTGCCAGCGATGTGTAATTCCCAAGAAAACGGAAGGTGCGCTTCTTTCAGCGCGTCAACGAGAAATCGAATACCCTTGTGCTCCGCAAGTTGCCCAGCAAAGAGGAGGTTAACGAGCCCGCCATTTATTCCCTGAGCCTGTCGAAGGGTAAATGGCGCATCACCTGTTGTAGGCCTTCGACTTCGCTCAGGCAATAATGATCGGAGCGGTCTCTCCACCCGCACCGGACAGCTCGGCGTTGGATGCGCAAGGACCAGCGTTTTTGACTTCGGGAAAAAACCGTTCTGCTGGTGTAACTCCAGCAGCCACTTTGTTGGCGACGCCACAAGTGTAGGGCTGCAGAACATCCACCGCTGTATTCGACAATACAGTGGAACAGAAGCTAAGCTTCCCACGGGAAGCTTAGCTTCTG
>CAZNTM010000031.1:0-6482 GCA_964576005.1 uncultured Gammaproteobacteria bacterium | reverse complement strand
CCACGGGAAGCTTAGCTTCTGAATCAACTAGCTTAGCTTCTGCTCCGTATACCGGAAGCTTTGTTTCCGGAAACATCAATCCGCTCGGCTCAATCAACTGAACATCGTGGAGATGGTGAATGTGTGGTATACCACTCCATCGCAGCATTCTCGGAATCCATCCTCCTAACCCCTTGAGATTATGCGTCCACACGAGGTCTGGTTTTTCTTTTCTAAGGAGCCACAGCAACATCCACGCAGGATGGTCATTAAAGAGATCAACCGCGTGCCAGAATAACCGCAGCCACATGGGATACCGGCCGATATTGACAATCGAAAAAAAATTGAGCGGGAAAAAACGATAAACTTTCACTCGCCGAGAAGCTAAGCTTCTTGCGCCTTGTGCGGTCGAGAGAAGCTTAGCTTCTAACACGTCACCAGAATCCACCCTTGGCCATAGCGACATTACCCCTTCAAACGTCCCAGCAGTTAACACCACCGGCTCATGCCCAAGTCCGCGCAAACCCTCAATAATCGAATCCACCACCCGCTCCGCCCCGCCGCGGGCGTGTCTTCCGTAGAGGTTGGTGACGAGAAGAACTTTCATGATAGCACTATCGAAGCACGATCGAGAACTCCGTTGAAAAAAATTGCTATTCTCATGTTCTTGAGAACACCAGAGTGCCTGCTATTCAATCAGCTTCTTTTGCTTGAGATCGTCAAACAAAAGCTTTGCGATGTTGCCAACCTCTGATTTGCGTGCGTAGCGAAGGTATTCAATCGCCTCAATTTCGTTACCTGCGCGCGGTTGTCCGGTGAATTGCGCTGTATAACATGTCCCCCGCACGAAGATGCCAATAGGCTTATCGTTGGCTTGGGCCGTGTAGGTTCCGTAATATCGAATACTCGCCTCTTCAAGTTGTACCCCAAGTCCCTCCTGAATCTCGCGCATCAGCGCTCGATGGTCACTTTCCCCGAAATCCCGTTTTCCACCGGGGATAAACCAATGACGATGACCACGACTTCTTGCCAGAAGTATCTGACGATCTTTAACGATGACGAGCGCCAATTTATCAATGGGATTACTTCGGAGCCGATACGTCCATTCAAGTGCATCAACGGCCGCTCCCCACGAATACGTCTGCTCGGCTCGATGTCGCGCCGCTGCGCCAGACGCTTGGCATGCTTCAGGATCAGCAATAAATTTTCGCAACGCAAGGGCCAGCGCGTGGACATCGCTAGGCGGGACGACTAGTCCGGTCTCCCCTTCTTTGACTAATGTACGCACTCCGGCAAGATTTGAAACAATCGCAGGCAATCCGCTTGCCGCAGCTTCCGAAATCACCAGCCCAAATGCTTCAGACGCGTCAATGGACGAGAAAACCAAAAAATCAGCCGATTGATACATCGCGGGCAATTCCTGCCATGGCACAGAACCGACAAATTCGACACTCTCGGCAATGCCGAGTTCTGTTGCCTGCCGCTCGTAGTGTGCGCGCCGCTCTCCCTCACCCACAATGCGCAATCGTGCGCGCTGCCGCACTGAACCGAGTTCTTTCCATGCCAAGAGCAAAACATCAAGCCCTTTGAAATAGTGCGCGCGATCCAACGCCGCCACAAAGAGAGCAATAGCGCCGTTGGTACTTCTCGACTCTCCCGATCGCGATCGGGATTCGCTCGAAGAATATACCGTATTGTTCGAGCCGAGTCGAGAACTACCATGAACACTATTCGAGCTTGTCGAAAACTTCTTTGGAACAAATCGCTCCGCATCCACCCCAAACGGCACCTCAACGAGATATTTTCGACCACGAAGCCAGCGCGAATGCTCGGCATAGTCCAACGACGCCACGGTCACAAACGTTGCCGTGCGCAGCATGAACGGCACCATCACCCACTGATACAGACGAAAAAAAATCGCGAGCCCGCCAGAACCTACCAAATCCATGTGATAGGTCACCACGAGATTCTGCTGCCTCATCCCTCTCATCTTCCTTGACGAGTTTATTCTCATGTTCTCAAGAACATGAGAATAAACTTTCTGGAGAAAAAAATAGAGCAGCACGAACTCCGCACCCCCAATAAACGGCCAGTGCAAGTGGACAACTTCAAACCTACGCACTTTCCAGAGCAACTGCGGAAGTAACGCCGCATTCCCATAGCGAAGCCACGGCCGCACGGTGCCCGGAGTCAGCACCATCACCTCATGCCCGCGCTTGCGCTGCCGCTCGACCAACTCATGAGCCACGTTGCCCATTCCCCCCTTATACGGCGGATAGGTTGAAACCACATGGGCAACGCGCATACCTGTTTTTTCAAGAGCCGGCCACGCCAGTCCATTATGGGGGGTCGGCTAAAACTATTCTAATGTTCTCAAGAACTTAAGAATAGATATTGCCCGGTCGGTAAGCTTGTGACGAACTGAATTCCCAGACGACCGCTTCAACACTAGTCCGGCGATGGCCAGACGTCGAATATGTTCAGAGATCGTTTTAAAGTTGGCGTGCAGCCGGCTCGCGACTTCCACCACCGAAAGCTCTGGCTGACGTTCCAGAAGTTGGAGAATCTGAATTCTCCGATGGTTCGCAAATCCCTTCACCAAACGCTCGAGCTTACGCTCGGGTCTGCCCTCTATTACTTTGTCGCTCCCCATAGATAGTCTCGATCCTTATTCTCATGTTCTCAAGAACATGAGAATAAGATATCATGAAAATTAATTTTTCACAAATCTACCGACTTGTCTTTATTCCATAACTCCGCCAAGTCGGTTGACCGCGACACGCACACGCGCGAGGCAGCAGCCCATGTCAGTGGTGATCTCCTGCTCGCAAAGCCGAACAACGGTCCATCTGTGGCGGCGAAGAACTGCGTTTTTTCGAACGTCAAGTGAGCGCTGTTTGGCCCCGGCGTGCGCCCGTGTGTTGTCGCATTCGATGGCAATCGCCCCCCGTTTGCAGTAGAGCGCAAAATCCAGTCGAAATCGGCGATGACCGATATTCACCGTATGCTGTGCCATGGCCGGAATTTCGGCGCGCTTCAGTGCTTCTGCCATGAGCTGTTCGGTTGGAGCTACGGCAAAAAGTTCCAGAATATCCCGAGCGCTCCGGAGCCGGTGGTGTGTGGTAAACCCAAAACTCACACGGCGCGGAGCAGAATTACGAATAGGCGGCCGCAACTGTTGAATCCGGCCGACGCGCAACCGCCGATACGCAGCTTCGGCGCGGGGGTGATCAGTCTCATCCGGCAGTAGTTGCTCTCTCCTTCGAGTATATCGCGCTTTCACCTTGGCGTAATACCGAATCCGTCCCTTCCCCTTGCCTCTGTGCGCTGGCTCGAAAAACGCGAGATACCCAAAACGCCGTTTTGGAAGGTATGAGACCGGAATACGGTACCAGTGCTCGCGTCGAAGAATCTCAAGATCCCGCGGGCTTTTGAGTACGGCAACTAGGACAGTTCTATCTTGCGATTGGGATCTCATCGGAGTGCCTGTCAAGAAAACTATTCCCAACTACTGCGCCGATGATCGAACCGAAGATAGCCCCGGCGGCAACATCCGAAAACCAATGGAAGCTCACCGACGCCCCGAGGCCAATAAGCGCGGCATACGCAAACGCCCAGTATTTCAGCTTCTTCGTGTAAGGATAAAGCAAGACAAGCGCCACAGCCATTGCAAACGCGACCGTGGTATGCGAAGACGGCCAGCCCCAGAAAATCCCCTGCCGCAAAAAACCAAAATCAAAAAACCGGCTTGCAGCTTCACTTGGGGAAACGCCGGGCAGTTGCGGCGGAACGCGCCCAGAGAGCGCTTTGTAAAACGACGAAATCCCCCATCCAATCAGCGCTGCCTGGCCGAGCGCGCATGCCGTGATCGCAAGGTGGAGATTCTGTCGTCGTCGCGCAACAGCATAGACCGACAATGGAACGAACAACGGCACCAGCGCGCCGAGTAGCCCAGCCGGATCAGCGAGCCAATAGACAACTGTTGATCGAAAAAATTTAAACCAAGCCCAATCAGAACCGGACCGCACCAGCACAAACGTCAATCCCGCCGCCAGAAACTGCCACAGGAGATTCCGCCCCAAAAAACACCGAGTGATATTGCTCGGAAGGTGATAAAAAAATGTAAACACGGTCATTTGAAGAATTCTTACCAATAAATCATCATTCTGGCAATCGCCCAGAACGAAGAAAAAATCGGGTTGGCGATGTATCGTAAAGCCGGGCTCTCGATTTCTTGATATGAGATCGTGCCGACGAAACGATGAGCGATCGTGCGATCGGAAGCCGTCCTGTTTTTCTGTATTTCTGTTCTCCTGTTTATCACAGTGGGCAAATGCGTTGCCACCCACCAGTAACCGCGCAGTTTCTCTTTCCACCAGCCTCTGATAAACGAAAAGCCCAGCATTCCGATTTCCATGAGTAAAAACGCCGGCGCGATGAGCACAAGAGTTGCGAATTTGTAGTTTTGAAGCGTCACGATCAACCGGTTGCGCTCCATAAAGTAGTATTTGTAGGGCGCAGCTTTGAAATCGTATTTGTGATAGACCATCGCTTTTGGCGCAAGCATGGATTTCCAGCCGCGCAACTGAAATCGCCAGCCGAGGTCGAGATCTTCGTGGTACATGAAGAAGTCTTCGTCAAAAAGGCCGACGTCGCGCAAGGCGACGGCGCGAAAAAGCACGGCGGCACCGGAAGCGTACGTTATCTGGCCACTCGTCACTAGTTCCTTGCCACTAGTATCGAGTGGCAAGTGGCAAGTGGCAAGTGGCTGACGGTATCCTTTGCAGTAACCGAAGCCTAAAAAGTGGATCTCGTTGCCGAGCGAGTTGATCTCGGCGCGTTCCGGCGGCCAGAGAAGTAAAAGAAGCTGCACTGCACCGATGCGTTCGTCACTCTGCGCAACTGCGAGTACTTCCTTAATAAAGCCGGACTTAACGACCGTGTCTTGGTTTAAGAGCATCACCCACTCGTAGCCCTCGTCGAGTGCTCGGCGTATGGCTATATTGTTGCCCCTTGCAAACCCTTCGTTCTTTGCGTTCTTAATCAACTCAAATGCGATCCCCTTAATACTTGATACTTTATACTTTATACTCTCAACTGTGCCATCGGTTGACGAATTATCAACGACAAAAATCCCTAAGCGATCCTTAGGGAAGGTGTCAGCGGCGAAACTGCTGAACAATTCTTCAACATACTGCTCGCCGTTATGCGTGACGATGATGATTGCCAGACGCGGCTCCATGTGTCGCACAGTTCTGTTTCTATTTCCCAGAAGCTTAGCTTCTGCAGAAGCTAAGCTTCTGGGAACTCTTTTTATTCTTTATTCTTTAGAGCGTCTTTGCGGACGATGTCGGTGATGGAGCGCTCGATGGATTCGAGGCGGACCATAACGCGAAAGAGAATATAGAAGACAGCAAGAATCGCGATGTAGAGAATGAGGTCAACTCCGCGGCCTACGCCGACAGCCGATGCCAGTCGAGAACTTAAATCCGGCCAGAGGACCAACACTGCCCCAGCAATCCACAACAAGCTCCACAACACTGCAGCGCCAGCCGCAATGGTGCGCCGCCGATACTGGGTCAGCACGTGCGCAAACAGCAGAATGATCAGGCCAAGCAGCGTAAGACGAATCATGGAAACAGTCTAGCAAAAGCGGTATACTTATACCATCTCTTTCTTCGCGAACCTTGAAAACCAGAAACCGAAACGGAGTACCAAGGAGTAACCATGAAGGCAAAGGCGCTCTTCACCGCCTTCCTCCTTCTGCTGCTCTTTGGTTGTGGCGGCGGAGGGGGAAGGGTGTTCATCACTCCTTCTGGGGAAAACGTCCCTCCGGCAGACTCCAGCATTCTCGCAATGGGGAGCATCGGACCTGCCGGCGGAACAATCAGCGTTCAAGACACGGGCACGCCCCATGACGGCACGAGGCTCATAGTGCCGTCTGACGCGCTCGCACGCAATGAGATCATCACGATCTCCACAGCATCGAGAACTGCTGCTCCAGAGACGCTGACCATCGCTCTGGCTCCATCGGGCATGACATTTAGCACGACCGTCACGCTCGTCATCCCCTACTCGGACCAGTTTCTCGCCAACAACGGCATCGAAGACCCAATGGGGATTCGAATGGCACTCGTAGACCAAAACACTGGGGAAGTCGAGCTGCTGCCGGTCATCGCGCGCGATACAGCGGCAAAGACCGTGACAGCGGCGCTCACGCACTTCTCGTGGTTCACGAGATTTGGCAGCGCAACGCAGCCGCCGGGGTTTGTCCAAGCGCTGCCAGAACAAGAGACCCCCAAACGCATCACCCCCGGACTGCCCGAACGAGTTCGCACCGAACGGACACTACTGATCATCCACGGGATCTGCAACGATGCAGAAGGTATACTTGGCTGTGCAGACGGAATCCTCGGAATCGTCAAAACCAGCGCGGTCCTTACCAAGCAGTACAAAAATATCTTCGCGTTCAACTATCCGTGGAAGCGCGGCATCAACGGCAA
>CAZNTM010000030.1:0-8368 GCA_964576005.1 uncultured Gammaproteobacteria bacterium | reverse complement strand
CTTGCGCAAAAGACAAGGCCGGCGCGAAACAGCATTACCGGTTCAATCTTCGTGGATGCGCTTTCCATTACGCCTTCGCTTGAAATCACGAAGACAAAGCGCTGTGTTGGCGGGGCAAATGGCGGGAGCTTCTGCAGCACGAATGCGCAATGTCAGGGCGGGACCTGTCAGGCAGATTCAAGCTACCTTGCGCCCTCCTGTCGGCTCTACCCAAAGAGCGACGCGGCTGCCTGCCGCGAAGCTGATGAAAGCGGCGTGCGCTACCGCGGGTTGGAGGGCTACTGCATTGAACGCGACCCCAGCGACCCCTCAATCTGTCAGCTCTGGTGGCCGGTAGATGCGATCGCCGGGTCGCCAAGCGGCGAGATTGAGACTTTCTACAAAGACCGCGCGCCCTTGTACTTCTGCAGCGAATTCCAGTTGCTTGAGACACGCTCCGGCAAGTATGAATCTGGCTGGAGCGAGGGCAGTTCGTGGTTTACGCGAGGCGGTTCCTCGGGCGGGCCCGGAAGCTGCCCGGCTGGGTACCAGAGCGGGGAGGTCATAAACCAGAAAACCGGCGGATCGTTCTTCTTTAATCGCCGCACCCGCAAACATTTTTCGTGCGTGCCTTCAGGATCAATTCGATTACAGACGGCTGATGGCGCGTGGTACGACTACCTGCCGAGTTCGCCGGATTCCATCATCGCCGATACCTGCGGGAGCTCCTGCGCGTTCTCAACCCCGAACTTCACGAAGACCGTGCGCGGGTACTGCATGAAGGTTACGCAGGTGGTAAAAAGCGACGGGAGCAACTTTGCCTGGTTTGACCGGACAAAAGGAAACTACACCGTGCCGTTTGCCATTGATAGCTCCGGCGGGGTGGTCGGCTATACCTATAACTACGATCAAGCTCCGTTTGGCGCAGTGACGATTCCGGCCGTGGGAGACGCGGATAACCCCACGTCGTGGAACCTGCAGGAACCGTTGCGTGTTCGTGAGCCGAGCTCGAATGTGGCAAGAGCAGGAGCGCCATACAGTTGTTCTTCAGCCGGAGGCGCCTGTCGGAGCAATCAGGTACTCGTCTATAGCGGCAAGACCGACGACACCGGCGTGCTTTACCCAACCTCTGGCGGCGAGTCCTGCGAGGAGCAGGGGGCAGCCCGGATGAAGCGGCTGTTTTTGCGACCATTTGGCACGTGGCAGTGGCAGTACGCCGGCAGTTGCAGAGCCTCGCCTGAAGAAAAGCGCTGTTCGCTCGATTCGCCAACGATCACGTATACCGCTGCTGATGGCCGGTCGCCGCTGCGGTTGGCCGACGCCGGCTGCATTGAAAATGTGGACTGCCAGGCGCCGACCGAGGGGTGTCTGCCGTTTGTCTGTGCTGATGGCACGATCACGTGCGGATCAGGCAATGCCTGTAGCGCGAATAGTGCCGGCATTGACGTGTGCCAATCTGGGCTAAACACGGGCAAACCCTGTGTGGCAAGTTGCGCCGTTGGCACTCCATCAGATCAGACCCGTTGCAGCTTTGGCACGACGCCCGGCAAAGCATGCACAGACTCAAGCGAGTGCGGCGCCTCTGCTTCTGGCCGCTGCGAAGTGAAAAAGGTTGGGGGCAATATCTGCGATGGCGGGGTCAGGCAAGGGGAGAGCTGCGGCTCGGATGGCGACTGCCGAAGTAGTGGGTTGGGCGCCCAGCAGTACGTGGCCGTGAATACCTGCAGTTGGGATTTTCCAAAAGCGCTCTGCAGCGGAAACATCCGGCCGACCCAGCCGCACTTTGAAAACGGCAGGCTCACGGACCAAGACTACTGCGCAGTTGCCCCGACCATTGGCGAGATTTTGCTGAATGCCCAGCGTGGGAATCCTGCAAGTCCGGTTGAAGTGCGAGTGCGCCAGTCCGACTACCTCACCTTGAAGTTCAGTAGCCAAGTGGACCAGAATCAACTGCCAATGACCGGCTATGCGATTGACTGGGGAGACGGCTCAACCACGTCTGTTTCCGGGGTGGAGATCCGTTCCCGGCCGAACATCGAGAATCCGCACACCCTGTTTCACCTCTACAGCTACTACGACGTTTTGCGCGCTTCCACTGCCGGAGAGTTGCCGCGAGATATCTGCACGCCGGCAACCACGGACCGGACGGGTGAGTGTCGCCTCAAAGTGAAGATTCAAATCCGCGACAAGTGGGGGTGGTGTAACTCCAGCCGCGAGCAGTTTGACGCCAATCTCTACGGCTACCGCGGCAATGAATGCGTAACCAACCCCGCGGCGTGGACCCGCTTTGAGGGGACGGTGGTGGTAACGGAGCGATAGTGTGAAAAAACGATCATTCATTTTTTTGGTGCTTGGCGCGTTGGTTATCCTAGCGTTGCTTCTGTCGTCCATGCCAACCCTGGCGCAAACCGGTGGGGCTGTCGGAGGTGTTCCTGTGGGAAGTATCGGAACAACGGCAAGCGGTCTTTCCGTGGTCGGAAATGTTGCAACTGGCGCTGCAACGGGTGCCGCGGTCGGTGGCGGGATCCCAGGCGCCATCGTGGGCGGCTTACTTGGGCTTGCCACCTCGCTCATTAAATCATTCGGTTCAATTTGGTTTCAGGTTGCCGGCTACGCCTATCTCGCGCTGTGGCTTCTTCATATTGCGGTTATTGCGCTCATTCAAATGATCATCTGGGTCGCATCGTACAACGCCTTCCAGGATGCGTTTGCTATTCAGATCGGCTGGACCATTGTGCGCGATATCGCGAACATGTTTTTTATCATCGTGCTGCTCATGATCGCGATCGCGACCATTCTTCGCATTGAACGGTACGAGTGGAAGCACCATTTGCCGCGGTTGTTGCTCATGGCGGTGCTCATCAACTTTTCAAAGACCATTTCACTTCTGCTCGTGGACATCGCTCAAGTGATTATGCTGACGTTCGTCAGCACCTTTCAGGGCGCTTCTGGTAATTTCGTTGACACTTTTGGGCTCACGAAGATATTCATGCTCAAAGAGGAGGGAGTAGCCTTGAGTGAGTATGTGTTCACCGGACTCACTTTGCCCGCCTCATTTGTCATCGGCTCGCTGTTGTTGTTTGTGACCGCGCTCGTGCTTGGTGCCATGCTGGTCGTGCTCGTCGGACGGGTCATCATGCTTTGGCTGCTCGTCGTGCTCTCCCCTCTTGCCTACTTTGCCTCGACCTTTCCGCAGGGGGAGAAGTATCATGAAGAGTGGTGGACGGAGTTTACGAAAAACCTGCTCGTCGGCCCGGCGCTTGCCTTTTTCATCTGGCTTTCGCTGCAAGTAGTTTCCAACATCCGACAAGGCAGCATCCGTTCATTTTTTGGCGACCCCGCGCATGTAGCGAATTTGCCAAATACTACGACACTCGGCATTTCCCAGATTGGAACCTTTGACAACATCATTGCATTTGTCATTGCCACCGGGATGTTTCTTGCCGGGCTTGAGATGGCGCAGAAACTTGCGACGATTGGCGGCGCGGTTGCCGGCGCAGCCGCCCATAAGATTGGCGGCATGATCACGCATCCGTTGGAACTTGCGGCTGCAGGCGGACGTTTTGTCGCCTGGAGCGTCGCGGAAAATATCGCGGCCCGGAAACTTCCGTTTCCACTTTCAATGCACGAGTGGGAGGAAGGGTTCAAACGCTACCAGGAGAAGCGGCAAAAGGAACTTCGCAATGTCAGACGGGAAGCTGCAGAAAAGCGCAAAGAAGCAGGGCTTCCGCCAATTATCACGAGACTTGCACATCCTGCGGATTGGATGAACAACTATTTGAGTTGGCGCGCGGCTATTGGAGTGACTGGCCTTGATGTGAGTAAGATGGAGTCGCCTTTGGATCTCAAGAAGATAACGTGGGGCGGCTGGGAGCGTTATACTGGATCACAGGCAAAAAAGAAGATCGAGGAGTACGATCAGCAGAAGCATAAGATTTATGGTGACGATGGGTTGCGCGATAAGATAAAAAAACAGCGGATGGCGATCCAGGAGAATCTCGGTCAGGTCGAATACAACATGCAGAAAGAGGAGGCGCGGAAGAAAGTTCGGAAAGTCGGAGAGCAACTCACGAATGATGAAGTGACCCTTACTGACCCGCAGCGCGATCGGATTGTTCAGCAAATCAAGACTTGGAAGAAAGAGATCAAGGAACTTCGAGAGGCCGGGCTTACGGTACAGGCCGATGCCTTGGAAGCGAAAGCCCAAACGTTGCTTGACGCGCTCAAGAGCGGTAAAATCGCAATCACCCCGGAGATAAAACTCACGAAGGATTTTGAGAAGGGGCTGGAGCAAGAGCTTGAGCGTCTCGAGAAAGAGTTGACAGAACTCGATACGATGACCCCAATCAGCGAGGACGCAAAGGACAAGCTTAAAGCGGATCTTGAGGTGCTTGAAGCGCAGTACAAAGCAGAGAAGCAAAGGCTTGCAGACTTGGAATACGAGGCTGATCAGGCGCGGCTGACCATTGATTACGAGGGACGCCGGGAGTTTAGGCTCGACGTTAACAAAGAAAAGTCCGACATTACCACGGACAACTGGAAAGAACTTCGCAGTATTATTGATGACGCCATTAAAGAAGGAGACCCGGTGAAAGCGGCCGCGGCATTGCTCAAAGCTACGCAGTACGGCAACGAGAATGAAATTTTCAATTCCTATGGCATGGGCTCTGACGCCCGGGGATTGCGCAACTTCACCGAGAAGATTCTGGTGGGAAAACTCGGGATGAGCAAAGAGGATGCAATCTCTGTGGCAAGTGACGTGAGCTACATTGCCGAAGGGGTCCGGCACTGGGGTACGGCTAGGGCCACGAACATCGAGGCTGGGGAGCACACGTGGGCGGATGAAGACGATCGCAATATTGAAGCCTTGGCAGAGATCCAAAAGCAAGACGCAGAACGCGTGCTTCGAGACTTCAATCGACTGGGCTGGGGCTCCGAGATTCCTCCCGGAGCAACAGATGAGGAGCGTATGAAAAATTTCCGCACCACTGGAGCGCGTACCTACGGCCATCACCCCTACGCACTTGCCTATATGTTGGACGCAGGACAGGCCGACTCGCTCGAGCGCGTGCTGAACGCCGGCCGTTTCAATCGGAATGCCGCAGCAATTTGGTCGCAAAAAGATCGGCTCCAAGAGCTTCTGGACTATGGGAAAAGCCAGAAAGCCTCGCAGAAATACTATGAGCAGATTGGCCGATTCCCCAGTTACTCTGGCCGTCCTCCGGAGGAGGAAGATCGGTTTCGCAGAGCCTCCGAAGCAATTGCCTTTTTGGAGGGAATTGCCGGCAGGCGTCGGTAAAAATAATGCTGTTTATGGATCAAACGACCGTGCCAGCGCCACCAGCATCAACTCCTGCAGATTTCGAGAGCGCTGCTCAAATGATTGTTTCGCTCGATGACATCGAGAACGCCTACGAGCTCGTCAAGCGAATCGGCGCCATACGAAAGGAGAAGCGGGATCTGCTTCGTGAGGAGGAAACCGAGACTCTCGGCAGGAGTCTTCCGTTGTTGCAGTGGGTTTGTTTACCAATGCTCGGTCCCTCTGCTGCGCCAGATCTCGTTACTGGTTCTCTGCTCGCAGCGCTCCGGGCTGGTGTTGATGTCGAATCAAAGATTCGTGCCGCGCTGGCGACCGAACTTATCTATGAACAGCGTGACGTCTGGAAACGAAAAATGCGCGAGGCGCTTTTAGGGAATCGAGAGTCGCTGTCTTCCTTCCCTGTGCAAACCCCGATCGGTCCCACCCGGTCAGCCGGGCAGTGGGTTCGGTATTATTTTCGCGAGACGACTGAACAGTCGCCGGTGGCGCGTGCACAATTTTGGACTCGCCGTGAGGTCGGAGCGCTTTCGGATGGCGAGCGAAGCTCCTTTCGCAGCATCGTCGCGTTGTTTGATTATCTCGGCCAGTCTTCGCTCACTCCCGAAGGGATTGAGGAGGTTGTGAGCATCCGCGATGAGGGTGGGGTGCGGGTCCTTCGGCGGGGGGCTGTTGAGACCGTCCACGCTGATCAACGTTTGCGAGAGATTGCAAAGTTCCTTCAGGAACGTCGGACGGATACGGGGTTGCTCGATGTGCATTTTCTCGATCGCGCCGAGCGCGGAGCGTTGCTTCGGGGGACGGAATTAAGCGATGAAGAGTGGGCGTACGCCCGCGCGGCTGCCGAGAGCGCGGGCGAGGTTGAGCGTTTTGAGGATCAGAATCGTCCAAAGCGTTTTACCGCAGAGGATCTCGCGTTTGTGCTCCGTGGATGGTTTGAGCATCGCGAGGGCAAAGGTGCAGAAGAGGCGAAGCGAGCCGGACTCGCTGTCGTCAACGTGCTCGCTGACGCCGGATACCCCGAGTACTTACCAACGGTATATTTTGACAATGAGACGAAGACGCTTCGCTGGAGGGAGGAACGATAGCGTATGAATGGCAGTGGTGTTGAGCAGCAGCGGGCCGAGCGTCTGCAAGCCGAGCGTCGTCAAGAAGAGCTCTCTCGCGCCCGGGAGCAAAATCGGCAGGCACGCAGCGCAGAAGGTCAGGGGCTCGCTGCGGAACTTCGGCAGGACGTGGACTGTAGTCGCGACACCCACGTGTTCACCATCGCGATGGTGCTCGCCGCCGCAAAGGACGCGTCTGATCTCGGCCTTACGCTTATTACAGCAGGCGGAGCTCCAGTCTTGGGCACGTTGTTTGGGTGGGCGCTCGTACTTCTCAATTGGTGGTTTCTCACTGGCAATGGGTGGTTTAAGGAGTCACAGGCGCAACTGCGGTTTCTGTATTGGGCGCTTGGATTTTTCGTTGATAACCTGCCGCTTGTTTCAGCGCTTCCGATAAACACGCTCATTGTCCTTTACGCGTGGAGCGACATTCAGCAGAAGGCGGGGATCTCAAGCAAGAAACTCACGGAGCTTGAGCAGGCGTTGCGGGCATGATAGGATCATCGCAAGAACGAAGGGGGGAGAATAAGTCATCGGTATGTCCAAATCCACTAAACTCTTCACCTCCGAGTCGGTCACCGAAGGACACCCGGACAAGCTCGCGGATCAGATTTCCCCTTGACACGAGGACGCACCGTGTGCTACCCTTGATATAGATTCAATATGTAATCTATATATATGGCAATCGTGAATTTTTCCATACCGCAGACCCTCGAAAAACGCGTCGGAGGGCTCATTCGACAAAAAGGATTCTCCAGCAAGGCGGAGTTCTTCCGCTGTGCCGCGATCTATTTTATGGACACCATGGAGAAGCCTGCGGTCGACGAGGAAGAGCGCTGCTGCGCATTGTCGGCTGCGGTGGAGCACGAGGTTATGCGTCAGTACCGAGGGAAGCGGCTTCCGCCGCTCTCTGAACAGTTGGCCGATATTTGACACTGGGTATGGCATATCAGGCGGTTGTCCTGCCTCATTTCTCTCGTCAACTGAAGGACGCGATGAAGAAATATCCGCGCCTCAAGGAGGCGGTCATCGCAACGTTGGAGGCATTCGATCTCCGACGCCATCCTCACCTCGGACGCCATCTCTACAAGGTGCGGCTGAAGGCGCCGGGGCTCGTCAGGGGGAAGAGCGGGTCGTTTCGTCTCATTCTCCTCCTTGTGGAAGCGGAACGCATCCTCGTCCCCTTGACGCTCTACGCGAAAAGCGATCGCGAAGACATCACCCGAAGAGAAATAAATCATCACCTTGCCGCGGCGCTTTTCGAGTTGCGCGCCCGGAGCGCGCAGTCGTAGTATAAAGACGTATGCCACTATGAGTAAATCTCTCAAACTCTTCACCTCCGAGTCGGTCACCGAAGGACACCCGGACAAGCTCGCGGATCAGATTTCCGATGGCGTCCTTGATGCGATCATTAAGAACGATCCGCGCGGCCGCGTGGCAGTCGAGACCTTGTTGACCAACGGGGTGTGCGTGGTCGCAGGGGAAGTCACGACAAGCACCTACGTTGATATTCCAAAGATCGCGCGCAGGATCATTCAGGAGGTCGGCTACACCGATGCCGAGTACGGCTTTCAGTGGGAGACTTCCGGAGTGATGGTTGCGATTAAAGAGCAGTCTGGGGATATTGCCCTTGGGGTGGATTCGTACAAGCAGACTGCAGGCGGAAAGATCGTTAAAGAAGATTTGGCAGGCCTTGGCGCCGGAGATCAAGGATTGATGTTCGGTTACGCCTGTACAGAGACCGCCGAGCTGATGCCGCTGCCGATCGTCCTCGCGCACCGGCTCTGTCAGCGCTTGGCCGAGGTGCGCAAAAAGGGGATCATCAAAGGATTGCGGCCAGATGGAAAGAGTCAGGTGACCATTGAATACAATGACGATGAGCCATGGCGGGTACATACCGTGCTCATTGCGGCCCAGCACAATCCAGAGCTTGATTTGCCAACGTTGCGTGCGCAAATCACCGAGC
>CAZNTM010000029.1:0-8423 GCA_964576005.1 uncultured Gammaproteobacteria bacterium | reverse complement strand
ACCGGCGGCTTTCTCGTTTCCATCGCCCGCAACTGCACCGGAGAGGTATGCGTCCGAAGCAACAACCGATCATTTGACATTTGGACTTTGTCATTAGACATTCTCGCTGCCGAGTCAGCGAGGTAAAACGTGTCCCACATGTCCCGCGCCGGATGATCTAGCCCGATATTTAATTTATCAAAATTGTAGCTCTCGGTTTCCACTTCCGGGCCATCCACGACTTCAAATCCCATCGAGGTGAAAATATCAATGACGCGATCCATAAATTGCGTCAGCGGATGCTGATGCCCCACGCGCAAAGATGCCGGCGGCAGCGTGAGGTCAAGCGCTTCTTCGGTCACGGTTAAACCGTGACGTTTCGCGTTAATCGCGCCGAGGAATTCAACTTTGAACGCATTCAGTTCGCTCCCCGCTGACTTTCGCCGCTGTTCTGGGAGATCTTTCAATCCACGCAACAGCACGGTGAGTCTCCCGTCCTGTCGCCCAAGAAACTCGCGCTCCACCTGTTCTAGCTGCTCGCGCGTCTCTACCCGTTGTACCGCTAGATCAAATTCCTTTTTAAGTTCCCGAATATCCATATAAAGAGCATGATACCACTGCGGTGTGAACCGTCAAAATTTCCCAGTAGAGCAACACCAGCCACGCCTTGGCGGGGGCGTTGCCCCGAAAGCTTTCGGGGCACTGGCGTTGTCTCACTAGGTTTGCCCCCATTGCCGAAAACCGATACTATAAGCTAAAAGCTAGAAGCTAACAGCTCCTCACATGCGCCTTCTTTCCGGCATCCAACCCTCCGGGGTGCTCCATATCGGCAACTATCTCGGCGCGATTGCCCAGTGGAGGGAGCTCCAATTCTCCCACGAGAGCCTGTTTTGCATTGTGGACTTGCACGCGATCACGGTGCCGCAGCGTCCCGAGGAGCTCCGAAGTCAAACCCTCAAAGTGGCTGCAAGCGTGCTTGCCTGCGGCATTGACCCGCAGCGCGCAACGCTGTTTGTGCAGTCACACGTGAGCGAGCACACCGAACTCGCGTGGATTCTCGCTACACTTGCGAGGATGGGTGAACTAGAGCGGATGACGCAGTATAAGGATAAGGTAGCCCTTCGACGGAGCTCAGGGCATAACGCGGACGCCAGCGTCGGACTCTTCACCTACCCCATCCTCATGGCAGCCGACATCTTGCTGTACAACGCCGAAGTGGTTCCTGTCGGCGAAGATCAAGTACAACACGTGGAGCTCACGAGAACGCTCGCCAGCAGATTTAATAAACGCTTTGGGCAAACTTTTGTGCTACCCAAAGCACATCTGCCAAAAAATACTGCGCGCGTGATGGGGCTTGATGATCCCACAAAGAAGATGAGCAAGAGCGCTGGCCCATCAAACTACATTGCCCTCACGGATGATCCGGACACGATCAGAAAAAAAATCGCCCGGGCAGTCACTGACTCTGGCAAAGACATTCGGATTGGGCAGGACAAACCCGCGCTCACCAATCTCCTCACCATCTACAGCGCGTTTTCCGGACTTCCCATCACCGACCTTGAAGCCCGCTATCAAGGCAAAGGCTATGCAGCATTAAAGCATGACCTTGCAGAAGTGCTTGTCACAGCCCTGACGCCCATTCGGGAAAAAATCAATGAGTATATCGCAGACCCCGCAGAATTAACGCAGACTCTCGCAGACGGCGCCGCCCGCGCCCGCGCAATCGCCGAGCCGATGCTTACCGCCGTCAAATCGCGCGTGGGCTTACTCAATTCGTGAAGTTTAACTTCCTGAATTTTATGATGCCGCTTTTTCCATGCAGCTCCCTTGACAATACTTTATTCTTTGTTATACTCTAAGGTAGGATACACATGAAAAAGCACTTCGTGAGGTTTTGTCCTTACGCGGTGCTTTTTCGTTGGTATTCAAGTTTCCCACGCAGATTATTCATGAAAACGATCTTCTCTTTGGCCGACTTTCGCAGTAAAACTGAACAGGTTTTCACATAGGGACTAAGTACGACGTTTAACTTCCCTTTTTCGTAAAGATACTTTACGAGCGAATAAAAATCTCCGTCGCTCGTCACAATCACCGCCTGCGCGTAGTGTGGATAGTCAATCATCGCTTGTAGCACCAAGTCAGCATCTACGTTCCCCTTCACCCTCCCATCTTTATCCGGGAATACGGGCTTGAAAATGAGCACGTATCTTGCCTTCTGGAGAGAAGTATAGAGGTCTTGGTGCTGTTGGATATACCCGATGAAAAGATAGGCAGTCGAGACGCCGTACTTCTCTTTAAGATACACGCGAAATTTTTTGAAGTCTAAATTCCAACCAAGACTTTTAACGCCGAGGTTGAGGTTTTGCGCGTCGATAAACGCAAAGTTGTTCTCACTTTTTGCCACAGCAGATTCGCATCATTCTCCTTCTGCCTTCTCAAGCCGGAGCGACCGCTTCAGCCACCGCTGGGCAACAGCTTGAAATTGCTCGGTGACGTCAGTGACAAAGAAGCGGTGATCCTGCCCTCGGGTGAGGGTTTTTTCTATTTCTGGATGCTCTTTAAGATATGCGGCAAGCGTCTTCACCACCTCCTCGGCAGGATCCACGAGTTTCACTTTGCGGCCGATTTTGCGCTGGATGATCTCGCGCAAGATCGGATAGTGCGTGCAGCCCATGATGAGAGTATCAATGGTTTTGGTCTTTAACCCTTGCAGAGAGCGTTTCACCACTTGCACGGTCACGGCATCATCCTCCCACCCTTCTTCGACGAGCGGGACAAACAACGGACAAGGTTCTCCCAACACGTTCACCCGTGAATCAATTGCGTGAATCGCGCGTTCGTAGGCGCCAGAGTTCACGGTGGCGCGCGTTCCAATGAGCCCAATGCGCTTTTTCAGCGTGAGCTCCACTGCGCGCTTGGCTGCCGGAGCAATGACATCAAATACCGGAACACGCAGACTTGTGCGGAATTCGGCACTCCACGCAGAAGAAGCGCTATTGCACGCAATCACAATGAGCTTGGCACCGTGCTTTAAAAGAAACTCGACGCACTCTTGGGCATACTGCCGAATCGTCTCCAAGCTCTTGGTCCCATACGGAGTCCGCGCCGTATCCCCAAGATAGAGCACCGAATATCCCGGCAACTGCCGGGCGATTTCTTTGACGACGGTAAGTCCGCCGATGCCAGAGTCGAAGACGCCGATCATAATTAGAAATTAGGGTCTCGAATTTTGCTGGATCAAAGCTCGGAGCATCGCCTCCTTCTCCTCGAGCAACGCTTTCGATAGCGCTTCCACATTCAATCTCAAGAGCGGTTCGGTGTTGGAAGGCCGGAGATTGAAATGCCAATCCGCTTCTTCTACGGAAAGTCCGTCAAGTTCGTAGACCTTTAAAGCCCGGGCAAAGTGTTGCTTCACCGTTGCGATAACGGTTGGCGGATCTTTGACTTCAAAGTTGAGCTCTCCGGAAAGAAAATACTTGGACCGCAACGGTGAAGCAATATCGGAGAGTTTCTGCTGCCCCGAAGCGAGGAGATCAAGCACGAGCAGCGCCGTGAGCATTCCAGAGTCGCAATGAAAAAAGTCCCGGTAGTAAAAGTGCCCAGAAACCTCGCCGCCAAAGATCGCCGCCTCCTCTGCCATCTTTCGCTTAATATGCGTGTGCCCCACACGCCACATGATCGGCAGCCCCCCAACCGTGGCGACGCGGTCGCGCACTGCCCAGCTTGCCCGCGCGTCGTAGATAACTTTACTTCCCGGCTCGCGCCCACAGAAGTACTCCCCAAGCAGCGCAGTGAGAAAATCCCCGGGGATGACTCTTCCGGTTTCATCAATCGCCAACATGCGGTCTGCGTCTCCGTCAAATGCAAGACCGACGTCTGCCCCTTGCGCTTTCACGGCTTCTTCGATCCATCTCCGGTTCTCGGCTTTCATCGGATCCGGGACGTGGTTGGGAAACCGACCGTCGGGTTCGCAGAAGAGGCAGGTGACCGAAACCGGAAGTTCGCGAAGCACTTCTTCTGCCATAGTCCCGCCCATGCCGTTGCCGGCATCAATGACGATCTTCAGCTGCCGCTTCCAGCGCCCGGGATGGACGAACTGCCGGAGATACGAGGCGAAATCCGCACGAATATCCCAACGCTCCTCACGCCCCTGCCCGACCACAGTCGGAGCAAACTTGTCCTGCTCCATAAGCTTCCGGAGTTCCTGAAGTTCTGTGCCACCGATAAGGTAGGGAATGTTCTCCACGAGCTTAAAACCGGTGTACGCTGCCGGGTTATGGGAAGCGGTCACGGTAATGCCCGGACTTTGCGCTTTTGCGCAAGCAAAATAAAACTGTTCGCTTGCCACCATGCCAATGGTGCGCACCTGCACCCCACAGCCAACGAGCGTTGCCACGAGCGCGCGTTCGAGCTCTGCGGAACTCGGGCGCATGTCCTTTCCGACGACGACGGTACGCGCCGTGTTGCCTCGATCGCGCAGCCACTTCAGAAACGCCCCGCCCAACGCGCGGGCGAATTCTTCCGTGAGCTCACGTCCGGCAATGCCGCGGATATCGTAGGAACGAAATGGAGTTGGTGAAACGTTCATGGGTGCAAAGGAAGTGATGAAGTACGAAAACGGAAAAGAGAAATCGAGAGCGCGCCAAACCCAAGCAGGCTTGCGAGAAGCTGCACGAGAAAACCAATGTCAGGAATTGATTCCATGAGGATGAGCAGGACGAGTCCGATCAATAAGGCGAAAAACGCTCCGAGTCTCCATTGGGTAAAACGAGCCACGGCATTCCCAATCGCTTGGGCAACGACGAGCTGTGATATCGTGAGACCAAAAAACAGCACGGCGAAGAGCAAGAGGAAGAGGAGAGCCCCGACCACCGTGGCAACCGTGAAAGCAAACGCGCCAACAAGCCCAATGAGCACGGTGATGGCAACAAGCAGTGTTCGGGCGGGATTCTTCTCAAGCACGGCTGCCGGTGTCAAGAGCAGCGCGGGGGCCACGAGCATGACCGCAGCGCCAACGACAACCAACCCAAGCAGCAACGCCACGGCAGTAATCACCCGGGATCGCGGCGGCGCGGTGTTTGGATTATGGTTCACTCTCCCTTGAATTTGCGCGCGAGAATCAATCGTAAGCGTCTCTCGCGGAGAGAAGAACGCAACGTCGCCCGTGACCTCGGCTGATGGCCCGATGAGAAATTGCCCGCGACTCGGCACCTTGACCCACACCCGCTTGCGAACAAGGCCATTAAGATTGACGAGCCTGGCAGTAACGGAGAGCTCTCCATCAATCGAACCGGCAACCGTTATCCGCGAGCTCTTCGCAAGAAGATCCCCCCCAATCCGGGCGCCGGGAGCAAGCGTGAAACTCGAAGCAACAACCGTAACATTCTTGCCAACAACACCGGTGAGGTGGATGCGACGGGCAACCGCGCGCAGGTTCCCATCAACGCTCCCGCTGATCTCAATGGTATCGGCGAGCACGAGCGCATCGCCGCCGACATTGCCGCTGATCAAGACACGGCGGCCGACAATCACCGCATCTCGCTTCACTCCTCCCCGGATCTCCACCACCGGATGAAACGAAAAGAGATTGCCGTCCACAACTTCGGCTGGCGCCACGTCGCCCGCCACGGCAACCAGAGGAAAGAAAAGGAGAAAAATGATCAGAAGAAAACGGATCATACCGGATGGGGAGAGTGTAGCAGAGTTGCGACATTGCGCAAACTCGCGTACTATGGAAACCGCCTCACCCCCACGTATGTCCTCCCTTGCCCACCGTGACAGCGAAATTGCAGCGAGTCTTGAGAGGGAACTTGATCGCCAGCGCCATGGACTGGAGATGATCCCGTCAGAGAACTTTGTTTCGGAATCCGTGCTTGAAGCGCTTGGCTCCATTGGCACGAATAAATACTCCGAAGGATTTCCCGGCCGAAGATACTACGGGGGCAATGAGTTCATTGACGCTATTGAAACGATTGCGATTGAACGCGCGAAAAAACTCTTTGGGACCACCCATGCAAATGTGCAGCCGTATTCAGGCTCGCCGGCAAACCAAGCGGTCTGCATGGCGCTGCTTGATCCCGGCGACAAGCTCATGGGGCTCAATCTCCTCTACGGAGGACACCTCACCCACGGCTGGGCAGTAAACTTTTCCGGTCACTACTACCAATCCGTGCCATACATCACCAAGCCCGATGGGTGGTTGGACTACGACGCCCTCGAGGCCCAAGTAAAGCGGGAACAGCCAAAGCTCATCTTTGTCGGCGCGACAGCATATCCCCGGATTTTTGATTTTGAACGGCTTGGCAAGATCGCGCATGGAGTTGACGCCTACCTTGTGGCAGACATCGCGCACATTGCAGGGCTTGTCATTGCCGGTGTTCACCCCTCGCCTGTTGGCCACGCTGATGCTATCACAACGACGACGCATAAAACGCTCCGCGGCCCGCGCGGCGCCATGATCCTCTGCAATGGCAATCCGTCCAATCCGCTGAAGTCGGTGGAACGCTCGCGAGAAAATCTCCCCACGCTTATTGATCGCGCCGTGTTTCCGGGGCTTCAAGGAGGGCCGCATAACCACCAGACTGCGGCGATTGCCGTCTGCCTCAAAGAAGCCGCCACGCCGGAGTTTCAGCGGTATGGGCAGCAGATTGTAAAAAATGCTAAAGCGCTTGCGGAGTCGCTGCTGGCAGAAGGCTTCTCGCTCGTCACCGGCGGCACAGACAACCACCTCATCTTGATGGACCTCACGTCCAAAGGCATCGGCGGCAAGCAAGCCGAAGCTGCGCTCGGCCGTGCTGAAATCACCGTAAACAAAAACACCATTCCCAATGACCCGCGAAAGCCCTATGATCCTTCTGGCATTCGCCTTGGCACCCCGGCGCTCACCACCCGCGGGTTTACCGAAACCGAGATGCGCGAGATCGGCAAACTGATCGCTCGTGTGATCGCCGACCCGGAAAGCGAAACGGTTGCCGAGCAGATAAAAAAAGAGGTCCGCACTATGACGGACAGTCACCCTCTCTATCCAAATCTTCGCTATACCACCGACGCGGCTTCTCATGCCGCTTCTTAAATGCCGCTCCTCCTTTAAATGATCACTTTACATTATTACGCGGCCGCGTAATAATGTAAAGTGAACTTTACGGAGCGTTAGAGGATGCAGGAGAAAAACGTTTCACCAATGTGGCGATCATCTCCCGCTGCTTGGCAACGTCAACCACCTCCCGGCGGATCCGAGCTTTTTCACTCCTGATAAATTTTCGCACTCCGCGGGAAAACAATGGTCGCTTGCTCGGCATAGTCAAAGACATCATACGGCGTGTTTCGGACGTTGAGCATAGCGCATCCTCCTCGTTTGCGCAAGGATCTGCCTTCTCTATGCCACTCTCTATCGGTATCGTCGGGCTTCCGAATGCCGGAAAATCTACGCTCTTTCAAGCCCTCACAAAAAAACAGGTGCCAATTGCCAACTACCCGTTCACGACCATTGACCCACACGTGGGCGTGGTCGAGGTTCCGGATGAACGACCTGCCAAACTCGCGGCGATCTCAAAGTCAGAAAAGATTATTCCGACAACCGTGTCATTCGTTGACATCGCCGGGCTTGTCAAAGGCGCGTCAACTGGCGAAGGATTGGGGAATAAATTTTTAGCGCATATCCGAGAGGTAGACGCAATCGTCCACGTGGTCCGAGCGTTTGCCGATGAAAATGTTGTGCATGTTGCAGGGCGTGTAGACCCCAAAGACGACTTTAGCACGATCGAAACTGAACTCATCTTCGCTGATCTTGAGGTGGTTACCAAGAGCCTTGAAAGCGCGAAGAAAAAAACAAAAGCGCTTGCGGGCAATGCGAACAGCGCCGAAGCAAAAGACGCACTGACACTGACTGCGGCGCTTGAGAAAATAAAACCAGTACTCGAGGCGGGCAAGCGAGCAATATCCACCGATCTCACGGATGATGAAGCCCACGCAGCGAGATCACTCCATTTACTCACCGTAAAGCCATTCCTTGTTGTGCTGAACACGGATGACCCCACAACGTCCACACAGTCACGGTTTAACCGTGACGATGCAATTTCAATCTCGGCCAAAATTGAATCTGAACTTGCCGAACTGCCAGCCGAAGAACAATCCGCATACATGAAAGAACTTGGAATTGCCGAGTCCGGACTCGACCGCCTCATCCGCGAGGCGTACAAACTTCTTGGGCTGCTGACATTTTTTACCAGCGGGCCAAAAGAAACGCGGGCGTGGACGGTAAAAAGGGGTGCGAAAGCTCCCGAGGCGGCCGGCGTCATTCACACCGACTTTGAACGCGGTTTTATCGCAGCCGAAGTCATTGACTGGAAAACACTGATCGAGCTTGGCGGTGAATCAGCAGCCAAAGCCAAAGGCCTCCTTCGCCTCGAAGGGAAGGAGTATGTCGTCAAAGACGGCGATGTCGT
>CAZNTM010000028.1:0-8605 GCA_964576005.1 uncultured Gammaproteobacteria bacterium | reverse complement strand
GTTGTACCCGGTGCTACGAAATTTCAATGAGTTCGTCTTCTGAAAAATCACGCCGCGCGCGCGTTCCGAGAACGGCATCCCACTCCATGGCACTCACGCCAGTTCCTGGGCGCTTTGTGGTAATATTCTCTTCTGTCAAGAGTTCTCCCCCACGAATTGCTCGTGCTGCCACGATGCTCTTGCGTGCGACGTCGCGGACATTCTGCTCTGCTTGAGTAGGCCGCTTCACTCCGTCGCCTAAGGCCGCTTCAATATTACGGATCGCCCGAACCATCGCGGTGAGCTCCAGCGGCTCAAGCGACGCCTTATGATCTGGACCAGCCATACGCCGATCAAGCGTGAAATGTTTTTCGATGACTTCAGCGCCAAGGGCGACGGCTACAGTCGCCACCTCAATGCCAAGCGTATGATCGGAATAGCCGACACGAACACCGAGCGTATCCCGAATGGAGAGCATCGCCCGTAAATTCACATCCTCCATCCGTGTCGGATAGTTCGAATGACAGTGCAAAACGACGACGTCGCGCCGCGGCGTCCCTGCTTCTTCAAGCACGGTAAGCGCGCGCGCGACTTCAGCCATCTCTGCCATGCCGGTCGAGAGGATGAGTTGGGCATGCAATTTCCCGAGCGCACGCAGATACGGGGGGTTCGTGATCTCTCCGGAAGGAATTTTAAATCGCGTCAACCCCAGTCGTTGAAGCAGCGCAATGCTTGGCAGGTCAAACGGTGTTGAAAGGAATTGGATGCCGCGAGCCCCACAATACGCGAAGAGCTCACGATGCGCGGCCTCATCAAGTTGAAGCTTCCGAATCATCTCCAACTGGCTCTCCCCCGCTCCGGTCGTCTCTTTTTGATACGCTGCCTTCTCGGCAAACCGGCTCACGACGGCTTCAGGAACAAACGTCTGAAACTTCACGGCATCAGCGCCCGATGAAACGGCGGCGTCAATAAGTTTTTTGGCAAGACCAACGTCACCATTGTGATTGACGCCAGCCTCTGCAATGACAAATGTTGGCATACGGTTGTCTGTTTTGTTTAGCAACTTAAAACCATCGCGGCACCTGTCCCTTTGGAAAAGGCTCTCGCAGCTCTGTGGCAGTTACCCCCTCAAGAAACAGATCCTCTTTATAACTAATCGCCATACCAGAACGAATCATCGGGGGCTCGACGCGTTCCTGAAGGACATAGCTACGGATCGCCATCTCGGGCTCGTTAAAACCGAAGTACGCTCGCACCGAGACCGTACCGGAAAACCGAGCGTTCAACTCAAAAGGGACCGGTCCTTCTTTGGTGAGCATGAGTTGCACATTGAGAGAACCGAGAATCGGTAGATGCTCCGCAATCCCAAGAAGCAACGGAGAGAGCTCGGGAACGGGAGCCACCTCCGCAACCCATGTGCCTCCGCTTTTGAGGATTCTTCGACAAGCGAACGGGCCAATGAGCTCACCGTCAGCGCAGCGGAAGATGCTACAGCTATACTCACGATCAAGGCGCTGACCATCGGGCGGAGGCGCGAATGATTTCTGGAGCACCGGATTCGGCACAAAGGCAAATGTCCGCATCAGCGCATCGGGAGTCTCGAGATGATAGACGTGACGCGCGCTTGTCCCGGATCGCGGTTTCAACACCACCGGATACCCAAAAAGTGCTGAGTGCTCCTGCGCATCGGAGAGGTCGCGCGGAAGGTATGACGGGGCGTATGACAAGCCATTCTGCCGCAAAAACTCTGCCGTCAACCACTTGTCATTCGCGATCCGTACTGTCTCTGTCGGCGAGACAATGACCGTGGCGCGCGTTTCACGCTCAATGGTCTCTTTGTGCAGAGCAAAGAAGGTAAGGTCAAATTCAGAACCGACCATGACGACATCCGGGCGCAGCCGACGAAGCACCGCGAGCATTTTATCAAGCGACTGCGCATCCTCCACACGGGGAATAAGGCAGGCCTCGTCAGCGCGAAATAACGCAGCATTTAAGGGGCCAATATCTGCGGCGATGAGTATGAGAGGAAGGCGTGAAAGGCGCAACGACTTCATGATGCCTTGCCCCACAATACTGCCAGCTCCCGTTATGAAGACTCGGATCGTGTCCATACCACAGGCCTGCCCTCTAACATGTTAATGATGTTGCCAACCTCATCTCGATGATGGGCGTCGGATCCCAACGAGATACGCGCACCGGCCTGCTGACACCATTGGATCAGCGTCCAGGGATCTCGATGATAGTACGCATTGATTTCTATTGCGACACCCGTCTGTGCGGCTTTCGCAATAAGCATGCAAATATGCTCTTCCGATGGTGTAATGCCATATCGCCGAAAACACATGCCGAACGGGTGGGCTAAGACATCCACGCGTGGGTTGTCTAATGCGGCCATCGCGAGACGAAACTCCAAGTCTTCCGCCTGCGTGCGATCAACCGTATCGAATGCCAGCAATCCCCCTTTGCCGTCTGGAAAACGATGAACGCTTGCCAACACCATATCGCACTGCGAGATCATGTGCTCCGTAGAGTCAATGCTCCCATCAAGATCGGCGATGCGTGTCTCAAGGCCCACCAGCGCTCGGCAACCGCGCAATGGGATAGCACGAACTTCTTCCGCAAACTTTCCAAACCACTCTTCACTCGTCTTTCGAGCGTGATCGCTCAAGAGAACAGTCGTGAGGCCTTGTACAACCGCCGCCTCGACCATCTCGCCAGTGCTGTGGGCCCCATCAGTCCAGCGCGTATGCATATGAAAATCCACCTTGGGCACATGCGTGGTGGAAATGGTTTGGAGACTCGCAAGATGGTCTTCGCGCATACGGTATTTAGTCCCGCGCCCCAAGAATAGCTCCGGTAAAACCAGCAGTCTTATATTGATGGACAATATCATTAAAATATGGACCGGTGGTAATGAAGACGGCCGAAAAATCTTTGAGGGGGATTTCCGAAAAGCCATGCACCGTATGGCCAAAATAGCGCTTGCCATGCTTTGTCGTATCATTATCAACGAGCACCCCATCCCAACCTCGTTGCAACCACCCGAGAATATTATTCAGGGAATTGCTGGCACCATGAACAATAATGCGATCGTGGTCGAAGACGTTCCCGATGTGCTGAAGCGTCCGCTCCAGCGCCTCTCCATAGGTGTAGGAAACGCCACCACTGTCTTCATGCTTCGACGGACGATCCGTTGCCTCGGCGCAGACCGAAAGCGCGTCCTTCTCGGAGTGAAGCGCACGAATCCGAAAGCCGCATCGAGCTAACAAAAAACCAACGGAATGGCTCGTATAGTAGTGCAGGTGCTGATGCATAAACGAGCCAGGATCGCCCTCGAGCAGCAGGCGGTGCTCGTCGGGAACGGTGAAAAAGAGCTTCCCGCCTCTTGTGAGATGCCGACGGCAGAACGTGAGCATGTCCGCAATGTCCAAGACATGCTCAAAGACCGCGGAAGCGACGATGAGATCGTACTGCTCGCCGAGGGTGAGTTCGGACGTTGCAAACGCTTTCATGAATTGAATACCGTCCTCCACACTTGTCTGCGGCAATGACGGATCAATGCCGGCGAGCTTCTGCAATCCTTGAGAGCGCAGATGACGCAAGAGGTAGCCGTCGGCGCATCCGATCTCTAAGACAGACGTCGTGGGAGAGAGTTGAACAACCTCTTGTAAGGCCCGAAGAACAACGTCCCCACGCTCCACTCCCCAATTCCCGTGCCCGAACGAGGTGGACGCTTGTGCATGGTGAGACTGGTAGATTGCTGTCAACAAGCCCTGCAGAGCATCATCCACAGGCTGATACACATGGTGACAATCAAGACACTGCCGCAATACACCGACATGCCGTTTTGGGACTCGCAGAGCATCCTCCGCGTTCGTCCAAACAGGAATCTCAGGTTTTTGTAATATCTCTTGAAAACGGTCACTGCGACACAGAAGACAAGCCATATCAAGAATGAAAATACGCTTTCACTCCAGCAACAACCCGATCCATTTGTTCGGCCTCAAGACTGACACTACAGGGCAGATTCAGGCATGTCTCATAAAGAGTAAGGGCATGCTGAATATGATAGGTCTGGCAGTCCCGATACATTGGTAAAGTGTGGATGAGCTTCCACACTGGGCGCACCTCGATCCCTTGAGAAAGAAGAGATTCCATCAGCGCCTCTCTCTGTTCGCTCGGAACCCGGATGGTATAAAACCAAAAATTGCTTTGTGCCCAGGACTGTTCCCAGAGAAATTGTACCCCGTGCACCGTACTTAAAAGCGCTCGATAGCGTGTCGCGTTCCTCCGCTTCGTTTCCACAAACGTGTCGAGCTGCTCCATCTGTGCCAACCCCAACGCAGCCTGGATATTCGTGAGTCGATAGTTGTACCCAATCTCGTCATGATCAAAGGTGATCGAGTCACTTTTTGCCTGTGTTGACAGGTGTCGCGCATGGCGAGCCCATGCCGCATTGTTGGTAAGCAGCATGCCCCCGCCGCCAGTCGTGATGATTTTATTTCCATTGAATGACAAACATCCGATATCTCCAAGCATCCCGGCTGCGGTTCCTTTATATCTCGAACCGAGACTTTCGCTTGCGTCTTCGATTATCCGAACGTTTTTCTTCTCGCAGATCTCAACGAGCGGATCTCGATCTATCGGGTGACCGAAGACGTCAACGACAATAACCGCAGAAACCCGACGGCCGCTTAGGCGATTATAGGTGTATCCATCAGGGTGGAGATCGCAGTTGTTCTGAAGAAACGCAGCAATGGCGTTTACGTCGATACAGAGCGTCTCTGGATCACAATCAAAAAAGACCGGCTCGGCGCCGACGTAGCGCACCGTATTCACAGGCGCAATAAAGGTGAGCGTCGGCACGAGCACCTCATCTCCTTTGGTCACACCCGCAACAAGCAATGAAAGGTGAAGTGCTGCGGTGCCATTCATCATTGCCACGGCATACTTCGCCCCAGTGTAATCCGCCAGCGTTTGCTCAAAACGGTCAACAAAACTCCCTACTGATGATACCCAGCCAGTGTCGAGACACTCTTTCACATACATCCACTCATTGCCACTGATCACGGGCTCGGAAAGGGGGATGGGGCTCATAGACAGGTATAGAGAAGTGAGACGGGTGCCGGAAGCCTACGCACGTCGGCCAAGAACCAACTCTTAATATCCACGAGCACCCCTTCCCCATTCCCGTTGGTGTTGTAGTGGTCAAGAAGCGTTCGCAACGGCAGGGCCTTAAACTGCGCATGAAGTGTCGCAAGAATGATCCCATCGACGGGATCCATCGTTGCCAAGTCGCCGACGTATTCAACGGCAAATGCCGTCACCTCGTCAGCGGAAAGATTTGGATCATGCCCTAAAACATGAACCCCGTAGGATGCAAGTTTGCGAATTGTCTCCCTGATTTTTGAGTTGCGTGTGTCACGAATATCCTCTTTAAATGTGAGACCCATCACAAGGATGCGCGCGCCCTGGACAACTTTCCCTGCCTCAACAAGCCCCCGAATGGCAAGATCAGCAATATATTCGGGCATCCAATCATTGATATGCCGACCGGCGAGGATAACCTCAGGATGATAGCCAAGCTCCTGGGCTTTATGCGTCAGGTAGTACGGATCCACGCCAATGCAATGCCCGCCGACTAATCCTGGTTGATACTTGTGAAAGTTCCATTTTGTTCCGGCTGCCTCTAGGACATCGTGGGTATTGATTCCGATGCGATAAAAAATGAGCGCCAGCTCATTAATGAGCGCGATATTAAGATCCCGTTGAGCATTCTCGATGACCTTCTCCGCTTCCGCCGTTTTGATGTTTGGAGTTTTATGAACGCCGGCGCGACACACCTCACCATAGACTCCTGCAACTAACTCGAGTGTCTCTGGGTCCATTCCGGACACCACTTTCACAATGGTCTCAATCGTGTGCTCCTTGTCTCCTGGGTTTGTCCGCTCTGGAGAATACCCAACGGTAAAATCAACCCCACAGCGAAGCCCTGAGGCTCTCTCGATGATCGGAGCGCAAATCTCTTCCGTCACTCCGGGATAGACCGTAGATTCATATACCACGACACTCCGAGGGCGCAGGTGTTTGCCAATCATCTCGGCTGCTCCGGTAATAAATGAGAGGTCGGGTTGATTTGCCTTGGTAATCGGTGTCGGCACCGTCACAATAATAAAATTGGCGCGCGCAAGCACCGCGGGGTCGGTCGAGAGTTCAAGCCGCGCCGCTCTAATATCACCCTCGGAGACATCGTTATTACGGTCAACCCCTTCCGAGAGGCTCGCCACACGACGGTCGTCCCGATCAAGTCCAATAACCGGCGCAAAACGACTTTTTCCAAACGCGACGGCAAGCGGTAAGCCGACATAGCCGAGGCCAACGACAGCAATCTTCACTTCAGAAATTGGAGGGACCATGGCATTTGATTGTAGAACGAGGCAGTTCGGCAGTCAACCTTGAATGTTCGCGTACCAGGCGAGGGTATGGGCAATACCATCTTTCAAGGAAGTCTGGGGCCTCCAACCCAGCATCCGTAGGGCCTGTCGGCAATCCAAGGCACTCCGTCGTTGCTCGCCTGGCTTTGCCGGACCATGGGTAATCTTTGCGGTCACCTCCATGGCCTCCGCCAACGTCCGCGCAATTTCGTTCACACTGGTCGGTTTTCCAGTGCCGATATTCAGAGCGCCGATTACTTTCCGTTTCAGCGCGAGGAGGTTGGCGCGAACCACATCAGCAATATAAATATAGTCTCGCGTTTGTTTGCCATCACCGTGAATAGTCACCGGCGCTCCGGCGAGCATCTTGTTTACAAAAATAGCGATGACACCGGCTTCGCCATTCGGATCCTGCCGCGGACCATAGACGTTGCCGTACCGCAATGCAAGAGACGCTAATCCGTATTCACGGTGGTAGAAACGAAGGTAGTGCTCAACGGTGAGCTTCGCGATCCCATACGGAGATGATGGTTGCGGTACCACGATCTCGGGTGTTGGTACGAAGGCCGTATCCCCATAGAGCGCCCCGCCCGTTGAAGCAAAGATAAACCGCCGAACACGACTGCGAATACATTGCTCTAAGAGCACAAGGGAGCCGACAATATTGATACGCGCATCGTCAATTGGATCGCTCACTGATTTTCGTAAATCAATCTGGGCCGCAAGATGAAACACCGCGTCCGGCTTTTCTTTTGCAAATAGGCGGTGCACGGCCTTGGCATCGCCGATATCGCCCTGATACAGCCGTGCACGAGCGTTGACAGCAGCCTTACTGCCGGCGCTGAAATTATCAAACACGGCCACACGATGCTTGGAAAGGAGCAGCGCATCCACAAGATGTGAACCAATGAACCCTGCGCCTCCGGTGACAAGCACTCGCATAGTGTTATTATTGCGCTTCTATTTTTTCTTTTAGATATGCTGCCAATGCTTCATGCCAAGAGCGCAACGGCGGCGCTTTTGTATTCAGAAGCACGGAAAATGCCGGCCGTTTCGCTCGCCGATTTGAAACATCGTGTACCGCCGCTACAGCAGGAACGGTCTGACCAGTGAGCGCACTCCACTGCCGAAAAATTTCTTTGGCAAATCCAAATCGTGTGCAAGAACCTTGGTTGATAAGATGATACAGGCCAAATGGCCGCTCTACGCGAAGGCAATCAACGACCGCGCTCGCTAAGTCGGTCGTAAAGGTTGGGGAACTCATATCTGCGTCGAGTACTTGAACCGTTGGTTCATGGAGGCGACCGAGCATACTATCAACAAAACTTTTCTTGGCCCGTGGACTGCTCCCGAGCGGACCGAACAGCCGAGACGTCCGGACGCAGTAATACTTGAGGTTGCCCTGTCGAGCGACCTGCTCCAATTCCAGTTCGCCCTGCCGTTTTGAGCGTCCGTAGGCGTTGATCGGATTCGGGGCATCGGATTCTCGATACCCTTCCCGCTGCTGCCCGTCAAAGACGTAGTCGGTGGTAAAGTGAACGAGCGTCATCCCCTGCTTCAATGCAATCTTGGCAAGAATTCCCACTGCCGCTCCATTGACGCGCATCGCCTGCTCCGGTTCCTCCTCGGCGCGATCAACGTCATTGTAGGCGGCAGTATTGATGAGCACGGTGGGTTCGAGACGACCCATCGTCTCTTCCACTGCGATGGCATCGGTGATGTCGCACTCCCGACGATCAAGCAAAACGTGCTCGGTGTCTTTGAACACACCGGTGAGGGCATGTGCCAGCCCCCCACCCCCGCCAAAAATCAACACTCGCATACCTCTCTCTCTGCCTCCTATCTATTCTTTATGCTCCAATCAAAACCGACTCTGGGGTCGTCGAATGGAATGCGGTGTTCGTCCGGGTTGGTTGGATCGTAGGTGCGCGAGGTGTGGTAAAACAGCATCACGGGTTCCGACCCGAGCACTTGGTACCCATGACAGACCATCGGAGGAATGGCAATGAGCATGGGGCGGTGTGTCCCGCAGACAATCACATCGGTCTGGCCTTTTGTCGGCGAGTCATCGCGCAAATCGTGGAGTACCACCCGCGCCTGGCCGCTTAGAACGTACCAAATATCTGTTTGTAATTTGTGGTAGTGGAAGGCCTTGATCACTCCCGGAAACGTCAAGGTTACGGACGTCTGGG
>CAZNTM010000027.1:0-9127 GCA_964576005.1 uncultured Gammaproteobacteria bacterium | reverse complement strand
TTTCGGTAATGAGCGAGCGTAGCATATCGAGCAAAAAAGTCAAGGGATTCTGGCGTTTTGAGTTGATCGTGCCTTGTGGTATACTTGGCGTATCCTATGACCCTTGATGATCTATTGAAAATTGCGGAAGAGCGTACGGCTTCGAATCTCTCTTCAACCGGTAATGAAATCGTCTTGTTTTATGGAAGCGACGAAGGTTGCAGGGTTTTGGGTTGAGCAAGCGAGAACAGATTTCGAGACTGCCCGGACGCTCGAGCGCGGCAAACGCTATGCGCCCGCACTTTTCTTTGTCCACTTGGCGCTTGAGAAGTTCTTCAAAGCGCGCGTCGTCATCGCCACGCGTGCGCCAGCGCCCTATACACACGATCTTGTTACCTTAGCCGAGCGCTGTGCACTCATGCTAAGTGAGAACCAGAAAGACTTCCTTCGCGAGGTGAACACTTTCAATGTTCGCGCTCGCTACGATGACTACAAACAGAATTTTTACAAACGCGCGACGCGTCTGTATACGCGCCGCGCTCTCCAACGGGCGCATAAGTTTATTATATGGCTCGACGAACAGCGTTAGGAAAACAGAAGGTGCGGTCGGTTTTGCGGCGCTATCGCGCTGAACTTAAAATGGCCGGCCTTCCCGTTACGCGCCTGTACCTTTTTGGATCACAGGTGAAGGGGACAGCTCATTTGGGAAGCGATATTGACGTTGCGGTCGTCTCGCCTCGCTTTGGTCGCGACTATGTGCGCGAAAGTATCTTCATTAACCGCATTGCCGATCGTGTGGATTCATTGATTGAGGCACACCCCCTTCACCCTCGTGAGTTCACGGACCCGTGGTCAACGTTTGCTCAAGAAATTCGACAATATGGGAAGGCCGTGTAGTTGTCATGGTATCTATGACCCTTGATGATCTATTGAAAATTGCGGAAGAGCGGAGCGCTTCTGACCTCCATCTTGTCACGGGCGATCCGCCGGTGCTTCGCGTTGACGGCGAGCTTGAGCCGCTTGATTTTCCCTCGATTCAGGGGGAGGAACTCCGGCAGATCTTTCTCGCGGCGCTCCGGCCCGACCTTATCGAGCGGCTGGAACAAGACCTTGAGCTTGACGTTGCCTATGAGCGCGAGGGTGGCGGCCGCTATCGCGTGAACCTCCACTACCAGCGCCAGCGTTTGGCCGCCTCGATCCGCTACATTCCAAGAGACATTCCTCCGCCGGAAAAGGCGGACTTTACCGAGACGCTCTACCTGCTTACCCATTTCCGGCAAGGGTTAGTGCTCGTTACCGGGCCATCGGGCTGCGGCAAGTCCACGACGTTGGCGATCATGATGAACCTCATCAATCAGGAGCGACGAGCCCACATTATCACTCTGGAGGATCCGATTGAGTTCGTCTATGAACGGAAACAGTCCATCATTGAGCAGCGGGAGATTGGAAGCGACACGAAGTCGTTTCCGATCGCGTTAAAGTACGCGCTCCGGCAGGACCCGAACGTCATTTTGGTGGGAGAGATGCGCGACCTTGAGACGATGAAGGCGGTCGTCATGGCCGCGGAAACCGGCCACCTTGTCTTTAGCACGCTGCACACCGACTCGGCTGCCGAGACGGTCCAGAGGATCATTGACTACTTTCCCGGCCACCAGCAAAAGCAGATTGGGCTGCAACTTGCGAGCACGTTGCGCGCAGTGGTCACCCAGCAGTTGCTTCCGCGCAAAGACGGGGGCAGGGTCGTTGCGCGGGAGATTTTGCTCAATACCCCGGCGGTGGCCAACTGCGTTCGCACGAGCCGGTTCTCGCAAATCCCTTCGATCATGCAGACCTCGGGGAAAGAGGGAATGGTGACGATGGATACGGCGATCCACCGGCTGCTCTTGGCCGGTGTCATTGACGAGGTAACTGCGAAGAACCGGAGAACCGGCAAGGATGTCATTGCGAGCTTGTATTAGTGGCCCTCCATGTCCCTTTCGAGAAGCAATTTTCATCGGCTCCATGTTCAGCCCCACGGGGTTGCTTCTGCTCACCTTGTAGATCTCCGACAGGCCCGGGGTGTTGCCGAGCCGGCGGGCAGTCACGGACGCACTGCGACGGTGAATTTTTTGCCCGCAGTGCATCAAGAGCTCCGGTACCAACGTGGCCGGAGTCTCGTTGCCTTTTTTTTGATTTCCGCTTTCCTGTTCGTGCCGCTTAAAATCGCATTTGCGCTGCCCGGGCATGTCGCTGGGCTTCGGCAGCGGTTGATTTCCAAGGTTCCTGTTGCATTACGCTCTCTCTTTGAAGGGGCGGGCGCTATTTCTCTCGGGCAGTTCACTGTCGCCGAGGCGTCATTCAAACAGGCGAGTAGCGATTTTCGCGAGCTTGAATCTTCGCTTGGCAGTCTTGGAAAGCTCGCATCCACGATCGCCGCCGGGGTTCCACTGGTCGGTAAAAGTGTCGCAACCCCATTCTCACTCGTTGAGGTTGGCAAAGAGACTTCAGAGGGGGTGGCGGCGTTTGCGCGTTTCGCTTCCCAACTCCCCACGCTGCTTGATCCAAAGGCGGCAATCCGCGCGCCTTTAGAGCAGGAGGCAACAGAAGCAAACCGTCATTTTAAAAACGCGCGACTTGCCTTTTCCCGTCTTGAGCTTGCTCGCGCGCCAAAAGAGCTTCGATCCGGGCTTTGGGAACTTGGCAGCGGGCTTGATTTGGCCCAGCGCGCGACTGCCGAACTTCCCGGATACACCCGGCTTGCTGTTCAATTGCTTGGTCATGAGCGGACCATGCGCTACCTTGTCGTGTTTGCGAACAACGCCGAGTTGCGTCCTGCCGGGGGCTTTGCCGGAAGTTTCGCCCTGCTTGATCTTGACCGGGGGCGAATTTCACGACTTGAAATCCCCGGCGGCGGAAGCTACGACCTGCGCGCCGGCGTGCCGTACCGATTGCGTTCTCCCGAGCCCTTGCAGCGGCTGCGGGAGCAATGGGAATTTCAGGATACGAACTGGTTTGCGGACTACCCGACGTCTGCAGCAACCATGATCGCCTTCTATGAAAAATCCGGCGGGCCAACCGTGGATGGCGCGCTCACATTGACCACAACCTTCTTCGAACAATTACTCGCAGCGTTGGGCCCGGTGTGGATTCCCGAGCGGCGATCATGGCTCACAGCAGAGAACGTATTTCTTGCGCTTCAGAGCGAGGTGGAAAGTGTGCGTGCGCGGAAAACCGGAAAGCCCAAGGCCGTGCTTGGCCTTGTTGCTCCCCGCGTGCTCGGCAGGCTCTTCGAAGTAAAACCCAATGAGTTCGGTAAGCTCCTTGCGGCGTTCGAACAGAGCGTGGCGGCCCGGCACCTGCAGCTCTACCTTAAAGATCGCAGCCTTGCCGCAGCAGTTGAGCGCGCAGGGTTATCTGGCGAAATGCGCGAGAATCCTCATGGCGATTTTTTGTCCGTCGTGAGCGCAAATATCGGCGGGGGAAAGTCTGATCGCGTCATCGAGGATCGCATGGATGTGCGGCTGACCGTGGGAGCGGGAGGCAGCCTTGAGCAGACGTTAGTCCTCCGACGCGCCCATCACGGCCGCGCTGGCGCTCCGTTTGTCGGGGTGCCAAACATTTCCTATGTGCGATTCTACGTCCCGCAGGGAAGCACGTTGCTTTCGGCGCAGGGATTTACCCCGAGTGTAGGGTTGTTAAAAAAACAAGGCAGCGAGCAGGAATCCCTTGGGCTTTCCGATGATCTGCGCGTTCAGGAGCGGCCGGGGGTCGGCGCCGTTGAGCCATTGAGCCGCACGCGCATCACGGGCGAGTTTGGCAAGACGGTCTTTGGCAACTGGCTTGTCGTTGAGCCCGGGACCATCGCCGAGGTTCGGCTCAAGTACCGCCTGCCGATATCCTTGGGTCTCGCAGACGGCCCTACGCGCTATACGTTGCTCGTGCAAAAGCAAGCCGGGAAAGTGGGGGATCGCCTGTCGTTTCGTTTCGATGCGCCGCACGGTTGGCAAAGGCTCTGGAGCGCGCCGGAGTCGCTTGCAGGCAGTGCGGTTACCGAGTGGTCTCTTGATCAGGATCGGGTGTTTGCGCTTCTGCTGCAGTCGTGAACCCCTCGCCGCTATGAAATCTTCCTTTTTTAAGCAACGGTTCCTTGAAGGAGCAGGGCAGGAGCGCGAACGGGTCGGGCGGCAGCTCGCAACGATTTATCGCAACGCTGACGGCAGCCGGACAAACCTCCGTCGCCTTGAACCCATTGGTCGTCGGAGGCCGCACTACGGTCTTTGGTTTCTCCTTGTGGCAGGCGTGTTGGGCGGCCTTTGGTGGTTTCAGTTCGGTCAACCCTTGGTCGGGAAGTTTGGGGAAGAAGCTGTTGAGGTGCAACTGCTTGCTCCGATGGCGCTGAAAAGCGGCGAGATGGGAACATGGAGGCTCGTTTGGACCAATCGGGCTGATGTGGCGATCGAGAATGTGGAAGTGACCCTCGAGCGCGGCAGCGCGCTCGTGGTAAGCGAGGCGCAGCCTGCTGCTTCAGATTTACGCTCGGCGCAGTGGAGTCTGCCCGATACCCCGGCAGGAGCGAGCAGTGAGATCACGTTTCGCGGTCTCCTCTGGGAAAAACCGGGTTCCGAGGTCGTGGTTGGCGCGACGGTGAGTTTCACTCCGAAGAAATTTGCCGCCCGGTTTCGGCGTCGGGTAAACGCCACGACGCGTCTTGCCGAGTCGGTGTTGCGCGTTTCGCTTGATGGTCCGACGCAGGTGGTTGGCGGAGGCGAGCAGTCCTATACCGTGCGTATGGAAAATACCGCGGCAGCGATGGTTTCCGGGGTGAAGGTGGTCGTGACTCCTCCGGGGGCGTTCACGGTTTCAAGCTCCCCCTCGGAGCTCGCGGCAGTCGGCGGGAAGTTTCTTGCCTCAAACCTCGAGATTCCCAGCCTCGGTGAGAAGCAGTTTGAACTGAAGGGTTCGTACGTGAAGAACTCGGTTGCAACGTCGTTGCTTTCCTCGAATGACTGGAGAGCAGAGGTCTTTGTGCGATCAGTCTCTTCGCTTGATGATGTGCTCGCAGCCACGAGCACGCTGCCAGTGAGCGTCGTTGAGGGCGACGTGCTTGTCACGGCGGTGATCAATGGGAGTCCGGAGTCGGGCAGCATTGATCTCGGGGGCACGTTGGCAATCGCGGTGGCCCTGACGAATCGGGCGAGCAGTCGTCTTGAAGACGTTGCGCTGAAAGTCCTTGTCGCGGCAGAACCAGCGGAGGCCGTGGGGCTGCTTGATTGGCAACGGGCCAATCTTCACAGCGGAGAAAAAGCAGAAGGCGCCGTGCTGTTCTCCGGCAGCACGTTGCCCGCTCTTGTCGCGATTGCTCCGAAAGGGAGTGCCTCCGTGACCCTTGAGGTGCCGATTGTCCGCGTTATTGATCCGGCGTTGAGCGCCTTGCGCGACATCTCGTTTCGCGTGGAGTCTCTTGCAACAGTTGGCAAAGCAGAGGGAGTGGTTGCAAGCCGCGAGTACGCGAGCAATGTGGTGACGGTGAAGCTCAATACCGATCTTTCGGTTTCATCAGGGGCGCGGTATTTTACCGAGGAGAATCTCGCCATTGGCAGCGGGCCACTGCCCCCGAAAGTGGGAGAGACGACAAAGGTGCGGGTGATGTGGAAGGTACGAAACACCTTGCACGAGCTTGCCGGACTCTCGCTTCTCGGGACCTTGCCATCCGGCATTGAGTGGACCGGAAACGCCCGGGTTGCGGCCGGAACCATCCGTTATGACGCGGCAACGCGCGAGGTGCGTTGGACCATTAACCGCATGCCGACCTCGGTGCTCGGGCTTGACGCAGACTTCGAGCTCGGGTTTACTCCCACTGCCACGGATGTCGGCCATCCGGTTTTGTTGCTCAAGAAGACCTCTTTTCAATCCGAGGATACGCTCACGCGTTCAATGCTCAAGCGCCAGCTCGAGGACCTTACGAGCAACCTCACGGGCGATCCGTTTGGGGCAGGCAGGGGGGTTGTTGTGAGATGAGCTTTCAGCTGTTAGCTTATAGCTTTTAGGTTCGTGTGTACGTAGAATCTTTTAAGCAGCTCATCGTCTGGCAACGCGCCATGGAGCTGGTGAAGGAGACATACCGAGTGACAGCGTGTTTCCCCAAAGAGGAGCTCTTCACTCTTATAAGCCAAATGCGTCGGGCAGCGATTTCGATTCCTTCAAACATTGCAGAAGGCAAAAAGCGAAGGACACGGAATGATTTTCTGCAATTTTTACGAGTTGCTGATGGCTCGGCTGCCGAACTCGAAACGCAAATTATCATTTCCAAAGGTCTCTACCCAACTGTTGATTACTCTCGTATAGAGTCACTGCTCAATGAGGCGCAGAGGATGCTTATCACGATGGTCAAACGGCTCGAATCTTCTAAAAGCTAACAGCTGAAAGCTAAAAGCTTATGACGTTGCGGGAGGCTAATACAATTTACATGGTTGGCATCAAGGGCGTCGGGATGACCGGGTTGGCCCAGATTTTGCAGGGGATGGGAAAGCGAGTGAGTGGGTCGGATACTGCGGAGGAATTTTTTACCCAAGTGGTGCTTGAAAAGCTCGGCATTCCGTATGTTGAGGGTTTTGCGGCAGAGAATATCTTGGACGCTCAACTCGTGATCTACGCAACCGCCTATCCAGAAGACCACATTGAGCGAGTAGAGGCAACGCAGCGGGGGATGACGCAGCTTTCGTATCCCGAGGCGTTAGGGGAGCTTACGAAGGGGATGCAGACCATTGCGGTCTGCGGCTCGCACGGCAAGACCACGACGACCGCGATGCTGGGGCAGGCCTTGGAAACGCTTGGAAAAGATCCGACCGTGCTCGTGGGCAGCAGAGTGAATGCGTGGGGGACCAATGCCCGGGTTGGGAAGAGCAATTTGTTCGTGCTTGAGGCAGACGAGTATCAGAATAAGTTACGTTTTTTAAATCCCACCGGCATGGTGATCACGAACATTGACTGGGATCATCCGGATTTTTTCCCAAATCCAGAGAGTTATCGAAAAGTTTTTACGGAGTTTGTCGCTCGACTTCCTTCACACGGGTGGGTCGTGGCAAATCAAAGGGATAAAGAATCACCCCTTGCCCTTGCGGGTGTTGCGGAGCGCGTTGTGTGGTTTGATCCCGAAGCTCCGTTGCCTGATGCGGTGCGTGAAGTGATTGTCGGGGCCCAGAATTGCGCAAATGCAAACGCAGCGTTTGCCGCGTTGCGGTGTCTCGGGGTCGAGGCTGCCGAGGCCGTTTCATCGCTTACTTGCTTTCGCGGCACCGCACGCCGGATGGAGGAAAAGGGAACGATCTCCAGTCTTACGGTCGTGGATGACTACGCGCACCATCCAGCAGAGATTCGCGCGACCATTGCCGCGCTTCGGCAGCGTTACCCGCTCCATCGGGTTGCGGTGCTGTTTCAGCCGCACACGTTTTCGCGCACCAAAGTCTTCCTTTCCGATTTTGTCAAAGCGCTTAAAACGGCCGATGCGGCGTTTGTCACCGACATCTACGGCAGCGCCAGAGAAAAGGCAGGAGCGGTGGACGGTCGCGCTCTGGCCGCCGCATTCCGCAACGGGAGCGACCACTATGTGCCGTTTGAGAAAGCGGCCGAAACGCTAGAAGCGAAGCTTCTTGTCCCAAAAGCGGCCGAGAGAAGCTTCGCTTCTCGCGCGACCCTCTTCGTCACCATGGGCGCCGGGGATGTATGGAAAGTGGGAGAGGAAGTGGTGAAGCGATTGAGCAGGTATGCCTGATATTCTTGCTGCTCTCAAGGAGAAGCTCCCCGATGTCATCATTGAGGAGAATGAGCCGTTGGCGCCGTTTACCGCAATAAGAATCGGCGGCCCGGCGCGCTATTTTCTGCGCGCGCGTTCTTTGGAGATGTTCAAAACCGCAGTGCTCGAGGCGCGCCGGCAGCAATTGCCCTTCTTCCTGCTTGGCGGCGGCAACGGGGTACTTGTTTCTGATAAAGGGTTTGACGGACTCGTGATCAAAGTGGAAGATCGGCATTGGGAAACGGACGGAGAGCTCGTGCGTGCAGGCGCCGGGGTGCCACTCGTGTTCTTGGCCCGGGAGGCTGCAAAAGCCGGCAATACCGGTTTTGAGTTCATGGCAGCCGTGCCCGGAACCGTTGGCGGCGCGCTGCGCTCAAATGCCCATGTAGGGGAAAGGGCAATTGAGCAATGCATCGTTCGCGTGCGGATTCTTGATGAGACTGGTACCGATCGTTGGCTCACAAAGGAGGAGTGCGGCTTTGGGAAGCATCGGAGCCTCTTTCTTGAGCGAGCAGATGTGATCCTTGAAGCTGAATTTTTCATGGAGTTTGGCAGCGCCGAGGATTCGGAAAACAAGGTGATGAACATTCTCCAAGAAAAGGCGGCGGCTCCTCGCCCAACGCTTCCCGCGATCCGCGCGTTTCGCGATGTCGTGGAGAACGGAGAAATCCGCGAAGCCTCGGCGCTTGTCAAGGAAGCAGGACTTCACGGGCAAAAGGTGGGAGCTGCCGGGCTTTCCGGAGAAGATCCGAGTTTCATTGTGAATGCCGGAGCCGCCACCGCAGATGAGGTTTTGCAGCTTATGAGTATGGTGAAAACCACGGTGCGCGATCAGCTCGGGGTACAACTCGAAGACGCGATTGAGCTCGTGGGATTCTCGCAGCGTTAAAAAAAGCAGCGCGGGTCGGCAACACGGTGAAGTGTTGCCTCCCGCGCGATCAGGTTGGCTCTAGGATGCTCGCGATGAGCGCGAGCATCCCTTGGCTGTCGATCGGCTTTGCGGCGAAGGCCACCCCCAGTTCCTCTGCCGCTTTCTCCGCTTCTTGGCGGCCGCTCATGAGGATGACGCCGCGCGGACACAGACTGCGTTCACGCAGTTGCCGAATGAGCGCGGCACCGGTCTGCCCGTTCCACAGGTTGTTGTCGGTCAGGAGGACGTCGGGGGAATACCCCCCTTCGAGCATCTGGAAGACGTGACCGATGTCGGAGGCTACTAAGACGCTATGGCCGGCTCGAGAGAGCATAGCTGTGAAGTAGACACACAAGTCCTCCTCATCGTCCACGACCAGGATGGTCGCCATAGTCTTCTCCCTTCGCCCCAGAGGGACGGTTGGTGATGGTTGTCAACATTGCGGATTGATGGTAGAATCTAGCATA
>CAZNTM010000026.1:3949-9586 GCA_964576005.1 uncultured Gammaproteobacteria bacterium | reverse complement strand
AAACTGAAAAACTTCGCCGCCAATGGCTGCAGAATTTGCTGGAGCATTGGAGACACCGCCAGCAGCGGACACGTGGGCGCCAATATTCATAGGACATTGAGAGAGCAGATCACTAAGCGAATTCGCTCGAATTATACACGAATCGCTATTCGCTCTGTAATTCGTGTTTATTGGATCACTGATCTGAAGCGACTGCGTCTATGCTCCTTCAGGAAGTATAATTCGCCGAAATTGAACGCCAGTCGGGGTAAAGAAAATAAGTAGAGCGAGCCTTAAACGAAGCGCTCTAAGGTATTCGAGTGCCTGACGCACATGCGCTCGCTTTGCCACTGGGGTCACTTTTAGTTTCCGTATGTTATTCGTGCATTATTAGTGAGATTCGCTCAGTGATTGCTCCTGTCAATCCTCGCCTTCAGCCAGTCAATGACCTTCTTGTTTCGCAATCGGGCGCGGATTTCTTCCCGAACGTGCTCCCGATCAAGCATTTCCATAATCTCTGGATTTTTCTCGTACACTTTCTTCGCGCTTGCAATGTCGCGCTCAACCTCTTCGTCCGAGACCGCGATATTCTCCCGCTTGGCAAGGGAACGGAGCAGCAACGCGCCCTTCACGCGCTCAAACGCCTTGGGCGCAAAGTCAAGCAGAAGATCTGCGCGAGACTTTTTGAGGTGCTGGAGGTAGTCCTCAAATGTCCCGCCATCGCGGGAGACTGACTCTTCAAGCTCGGCAAGCATCCGCTGGGCTTCCCTTGTCGGCAAAAAATCCGGGATTTCCCCAAAACGCGTTTTTTCCAGCACGCAACGCAGCAACTCCTGTTCAAATCGCGTCTGCTCTTTCTCTTGTTTTTCTTGAGCGAGGTTGCCAGTAATGAGCGTACGTAATTTTTCAAGCGTCGGCTGGCCTATGCGCGTAGCCAACCCATCGTCAGCCGGCGGCAGCAACCGATCCCGCACCTCGGTCATGGAGACTTCAAAGTCCACCATACGACCGGCAAGGTGTCTTTGGAAATGCTCTTTGGGAAACTCCAAGGCGAATTTTTTACTCTCTCCCTTTCTCATGCCGATCAACTGTTCGGGAAATCCGGGCACATAGTGCGTGCGATCCAAGTGCACGATATTCCCTTTTGCACTCCCACCTTCCACTGGCACTCCACCCACACTCATCGAAAGGTCCACAGTCACTGCATCGGTTTTGCCAGCAGCCCGATCTACTGGCCGTTCTGCCGCGTGCATGGCGCGCAATCCCTCCAACACGCGGTCCACTTCACTGGGGTCAACGGTCGTCGGCTGCGCGGCGCAGGAAATCCTGGAAAGGTCGCCGACTTCCACACTCGGCAGCAATAGAACAGAGGCCGTATAGCTCACCGGATTTTCTGGAGCCAATTTTTCCAACTGAATCGAGGGCTCGCCAACGGTCTCGAGCTTTTCAGTTTGGAGTGTTTGAGCGAGTGTCGCTGGCACTGCGTCGGCAAAGGCCTCTTCCAAAACTGTCATAGCGCCAAGATCGCGCGCCGCTGCCCAGTACGGGGCATTGCCGGCCCGAAAGCCGTTGACGGTCTTCGCCTTGGACAACCGCCGCGCCGCTTTCTCCGCAAAAACGAGATACTCCTGCCACGGAATCTCAACGCGCAGTTGCACAGCCGAGGGTTTGCGTTCAATGATGGCTGCGGTCACAGCAGTGAGGTAATTAGTAATTCAGTAATTGAGTAATTATTGATGCGTTCACTCAAAATTACCGAATTACTTACTTACCGAATTACCGGTTCCCTCTTCTTTCCCTTCGGCTTCTACCCCTTCAACAGTGGTACCTTCAGCGGTTGTTCCTTCCTCGAGAATTTTTTCCGCTCCGCTAATGTCAATTTTCCAGCCGGTAAGCCGCGCGGCAAGTCGGACATTCTGTCCACCTCTTCCAATGGCAAGCGAAAGTTGATCTTCCGCCACCTTGACAATCGCGCGATGCTCATCCCCGAGGAGCTCCACTGAACGGACTTTTGCAGGGGAAAGCGCAAAGCTAATATAGCGCGCCGTGTCCTCATCCCACTGAATAATATCAATCTTCTCCCCGCCGAGTTCCTGGATCACCGTCTGAATCCGCGCCCCACGCTGGCCAACGCATGAACCGATCGGATCAATGTTTGGCGCAAGAGATTTTACCGCAACCTTTGTCCGGGATCCGGCCTCGCGGGCAATCGCGACGATCTCAATCATGCCGTTGTGCACCTCGGGAATCTCGGCATCAAAGAGCGACATCACCATCTCCGGCCTCGTCCGGGAAACGATGATCGCGGGACCCCGCGTTTCTGCGCGGACCTCGGCGAGGAAAACTTTTAACCGCGCTCCCGGCTGATAGCGCTCGCGCTCGATTTGCTCTTCCAAGGGCATAAACGCGGCAGTGCGCCCGATCTCCACGAGGACGTTCCGACCTTCCCTTCGGCCAATGACGGCGCTCACCACACTGCCGACTTTGTCTTTATACTCTTGATAGACCGCCTCGCGTTCCGCTTCCCGGAGCTTCTGCTGAATGACCTGCTTGGCGGTCTGCGCTGCCATCCGGCCGTACTCTGCGGGAATCTCCAGCGGAATACGGATCTCATCCCCGATGGCAGCTTCTGGCCGATGGACTCGCGCTTCTTCAGGCGTGAGATTGAATTTCGGATTGAATTTTGGTTCTTCGGGTTCAACCGGCGAGGCGGGCGAGACAGGCGCGGCGACAGAAGCGAAGCTTCCCGGTAGAACAGAAGCTAAGCTTCCCGTGGGAAGCTTAGCTTCTGAACCTACTCCCAGAAGCTTCGCTTCTGTTCTACCACTTTCCTGCTCTTCTTCAACTTCGACCGGCTTTTCCATCACCACTTTCACGTCCCAAACTCTCGATCCTCCAGTATCAGGATCAAACTCAACCTTGACGTTCTGGTTGGGCTGCCCGAAGTCCTTACGATACGCCGCGGCGAGCGCGGCCTCGATAGATTCAACGACTATCTCAAACGGAATATTTTTCTCTTCGCAGATTTGCTCAATCGCGGTGCGCAGTGGGGAGGACATAACAGTGAGAGTAAACAGTAAATGGTAATCAGTAATCAGGGCCGACACGAGTGGTGCGTACAACGATATTACTAGTTACTCGTTACTGGTTACCGGTTACTTTCAACAAAAAAAGACCGTTCTAACGAACGATCCTACTGACAGGATAGCAGCTCTTCATGGGTCTGTCAAACGCCCCGCACCGCGTCAATGATATGGCGGACTTCCGGTGCGCCTCCGCTGCCACCGGGCATAATCGCGAGTACGTCAATGCGATAGTGCGCGATCGGCTGGTGCGTTGCTCGCAGAAAGAGCTCGGCAAGGCGACGGAGGGTGTATTGTTTCTTAGGCGTCACCGACTCCTCTGCGTAGCCATAGGCTGCAGTCATCCGCGTCTTCACTTCCACACAAACAATCGTGGCCCGGTCTTGGGCCACGATGTCGAGTTCACCGAGTTTTGTTTTCCAATTCCGGGCAAGGATTCGGTAACCTTTTTCCTGAAGATACTGGACCGCAACATTTTCACCCCAGGCACCGAGGGCCTTACGGGACGAGGACATAGAACTACAAAACTACGAATCTGCTACAAATACTACGAATGTGGGAATCGTATCGTATTGGTAGTTTCGTAGATTATTTGTAGATTTGTAGGAAATTCACGATTTCGCGAAGATGAGCCCGTAGTGATACGGTCCTGCGGAAAAACTCTGGAGCTTGATGAGATTTGCTTGACGCGCCGCGCGTTCTACCTCTTCCTCACTCACCCGCCAATCTTCTGCAGGCCCAATAGGAGAGCCTCCGGGCCGCCAGTCGCAAACCAAAAGTTTGCCGCCGGCTTTAAGCATCCGGCTGCACTCATTGATGATCGCATCTACCTTCCGATTCTGAAACAACACGTTGATGAGGATGCCGGCATCAAGAGACCCCACGCTCACCTCGGTGGTGGCGCCTACCTTTTCGAGGTTTGACCACACCGGCACGATGTTCGTCACCCCCTCGGTAATGGCACGGGACTTAATCGCCTTGAGGTTCTCCTGCACAATGTCTAACGCGTAGACGAGCCCGCCGCTGCCAACTCGGCGCGCGAGCGCAAACGTGAAATGGCCGACGCCGCCCGAGCCAAAATCCGCGACCTTCATATCGGGCCGGAGCTCGAGGCGATCGAGGATCGCTTCAGGGTCAAGCAGCGCAGTGCCGCCGTGAACCGCGAGGTAGGGCATATACTTTCTGTCATTCTGACGACCCAAGGGAGGAAGAATCCCCCACAAAGAAGCGCAAAAGATTCTTCACTTCGTTCAGAATGACGCTTTTGCGTAGATCCTCTTATCAATCAAGTGGCAACTCTTCGAAAGAAGGATTTTCTTTCTTGATTAAATTGACCTTTTTGCTCCGAACCCATCCTTTTATTCGCTTTTCTGCAGCAATCGCGTCCTCAACGCGTTCAAAGGATTCATAGTAAACAAGCTTGTCCACATTATACTTCTTTGTAAATCCCCCGACCAGTTTTTGTTTATGCTCCCACACCCGACGTCGGAGATCGTTGGTAACGCCGGTATAAAGAACGGTGTGAGTTTTATTCGTTGTGATGTAAACGTAATACACAGTGAGAGATCCTTCGCTGCGCTCAGGATGACGGCGAATGAAGGACAGTGGATTCAGGGTGATGAAATAAGGAACCGAATGGGCGCAAAACTCTTCCGATGGTGGACCGTGGCTCCGTACTGAACAAGACGCTCCTGATGGAGTTTGGTTCCATACCCTTTGTGAAGGTCGAAGCGGTAGCGGGGCTCGTGCTCATGAAGCTCCCGCATCATCCGGTCCCGGAAAACTTTTGCAACGATGGATGCCGCAGCAATGGAAAGCACGCGCTCGTCTCCGCCGGCAACTCCTGCCGTGGGACAGACGGTACCGGTGATCGTTAACGCATCAACGAGCGCGTACGTTGGCGGCGTTGGTAATTCCGCAAGCGCCCGGCGCATCGCGAGCCGATTTGCCTCGCCCATACCTCTTGCGTCAATCTCGCTTACTCCCACCACGCCGAGAGCCCACAGGCAGCTCCGCTGAATCACAGACGCAAAACGCTCGCGCATGTTTGGCGCGAGCTGCTTTGAATCTTTAAGACCCCGAAAGCGTTTGTCCCGATATCCCTGCGGCAGAATGACCGCGGCTGCCACAAGCGGCCCGGCCCATGCCCCCCGTCCAACCTCATCCACTCCGGCAACGATGTGTCCCTCTTTCCACAACTTCTTCTCCAGACGGAATGATGGGTACATGACTACGCTGCCGCCTTCAACTTCTCCAATAATTCTTTCTTTGATTTCGCCCCGACGAGCTGCTCAACGACTTTCCCCTTCTTAAACACGAGAATCGTTGGCACGCTTAAAATCTGATACTTCTGTGCAAGATCAGACTCGCGGTCCACATCGAGGCGACAGATTTTTACTCCATGAGCACCGAGTGCCGTCGCCACCTCCTCGACGATCGGCTCCATGTGCTTACACGGCGCGCACCACTTTGCCATGAAGTCCACGGCGACGGGCACCGGGGATTCGAGGACCTCTTTTTTGAAGTTGTCTTTGGTGAGAGTCAGGACGGGCACAGGGCTGGGAAATTAGTAATT
>CAZNTM010000026.1:0-3849 GCA_964576005.1 uncultured Gammaproteobacteria bacterium | reverse complement strand
AGACACTTGTAGCACGCCGCAAACCGAACCATCATAGAGCCACAGTTGCTGCACAGGGGCGCGTCGGCTTGATTTTGGAACGTCTGCCGAAATCCTGAATCCTGCGCTCTCCCTTCTCTATTCTTCGCTGCCATCGCAAGCGGCAACGCCTCCTGCTTTTCCTCCACGAGCTCCATATTCACAAACTGTGCCGCGTCCTCGGCAGACAAAAACTTTAATGCCATCCAGCGGAAGATATAATCCATGATGGACTTCACCATGGGAATCTTCTCGTTCTTCGTGTACCCCGAGGGTTCAAAACGCATGAACGTGAACTTATCAATGAGCACGGACAATGGCACGCCATACTGGAGCCCAAGCGAGACCGACGTGGCAAACGCATCCATAACCCCAGAGATCGTCGAGCCTTCCTTATTCATCGTAATAAAAATTTCTCCGGGCCGGCCATCCTCGTAGAGCCCGACAGTGAGGTAGCCCTCGTGGCCGGCGATGTCAAACTTGTGCGTCGTGGCCCGACGCTCATCCGGGAGTTTTTTTCGCTGCGGATACCCAAGGGCGATGCTCCCCTCCCCGGCACTGCGCGCTGCGGCGATGGTACGGTCAGTGCGACCGGTGGAAAGCGGCTGCACCCGCTTGCTCCCATCGCGGTAGATCGCAATGGCTTTCAGCCCCGACTTCCACGCCTTGAGATACACGTCAGCGATCTCCTCTACGGTGATATCCTCCGGCACGTTCACGGTCTTTGAGATGGCACCGGAGATGAACGGCTGGACCGCCGCCATCATCTTCACGTGTCCCATGTAATGAATTGACCGCTCGCCGTTTGCCGGCTTAAACGCGCAATCAAATACGCCGAGGTGCTCACTCTTGAGATTTTGCGCGCCTTCGATAGAATCGTTCGCATTGATGTGAGCGATGATCTCCTTGATCACCGGATCGTCGTACCCAAGGTTCGCAAGCGCCCGTGGGACGACGTTGTTGACAATCTTCATGTGCCCGCCGCCGACGAGCTTCTTATACTTCACCAGCGCAATATCCGGCTCGATTCCGGTTGTGTCGCAGTCCATGACAAACGCGATCGTCCCGGTCGGGGCAATGACGGTTACTTGGGCGTTGCGCAGTCCGTCCCGGCTCCCGTGCTCGATAACGCGATCCCACACCTCGCGGGCGACTCCCATGAGTTCTGACGGGACGAGCGCGGCATCAATACCCGAGAGCGCCTCGCGGTGCTGACGCATCACCCGCAGCATCGGCTCGCGATTAAGCGCGAAGCCTTCGAACGGGCTAATCTCGGCTGCAATGGCACTGCTCTGGAGATACGCTTCCCCGGTAAGAACCGCCGTGATGGCGCCGGCAATCGCGCGCGCCTCGTCGCTGTCGTACGCAAGCCCTTTTGCCATGAGCAGGGCGCCGAGGTTCGCATACCCGAGTCCGAGCGTCCGAAAAATGTAGGAATTTTCCGCGATCTTTGCTGTGGGGTATGCCGCGCGACCGACAATGATCTCCTGCGCGGTGATGAGGATATCAACCGCGTGCCGAAACATCGGTACGTCAAACGTGCCGTCGTCCTTCAGCAGCTTCAGGAGGTTAATCGAGGCGAGATTACACGCGGTGTCATTAAGAAACACGTACTCGCTGCAGGGATTGCTCGCATGGATCCGGTCGGTATTCATGCACGTGTGCCAGTGGTTCGTCGTCGTGTCAAACTGCAACCCGGGATCGCCGCAGGTATGCGTTGCCTCGGCGATGAGACGCAGCATCCCGCGAGCGCTCACCGTCTCGAGGACCTCGCCGGTCTTTACCGCCTTCAGCTGCCATGAACCATCGTGTTCTGCCGCGGTCATGAACTCGTCGGTGACCCGCACGCTGTGGTTCGCATTCTGGAAGTACACCGACTTATACGCTTCTCCGTCCATGGATCCGTCATAGCCTGCCTCAATGAGCGCCCATGCTTTCTTCTCTTCGTTTGCCTTGCACGAGATGAAGCTCATGACGTCCGGGTGGTCGCTGTTGAGCACCACCATTTTCGCGGCTCGTCGGAACTTGCCGCCGGATTTGATCACCCCGGCAAAAGCATCATACCCCCGCATGAACTCCACCGGGCCCGAGGCAATACCCCCGGAGGAAAGCTTCTCCTTGCTGCTGCGCAACATGGAGAGGTTCACCCCGGCGCCAGAGCCGAACTTAAAAATGATTCCTTCGGTCTTTGCGTGATCAAGGATAGACTCCATGTTGTCCTGAACACTGTTGATAAAACACGCCGAACACTGGGGGTAGGTGTAGTCATCCGGCACCTTTACCGGTTTCCCGACCGTGGCATCATAGCGCCAGCGGCCGGCGCCGCTGCCTTTTGCGTACCGATGAACCCCGCAGTTAAAGAGCACCGGGGAGTTAAACATCCCGTACTGGTGAAGCATGAGTGTCGTCAGTTCGTCATAGAACCGCTCGGCATCTTCGCTGGTTTTAAAATACCCGTCTTCGCGGCCAAAATCGGCAATGGTGCGCGCGATGCGGTCAAGCACCTGTCGTACCGACGTTTCGCGCTCGCCGCGGTTCTGGTCTCCGAAGAAGTACTTGCTGCTCATGATGTTCGTCGCATGCTGGCTCCAGAAGCTCGGCACTTCCACGTCCTTCTGCTCGAAAAAGACGGTCCCCTTCGCGTCAACAATAGCGGCGGTGCGTTTCTCCCACACGACCGTATCAAAAGGATGCACCCCGGGTTTACTCCAGTAGCGTTTGATGGTGAGTCCCTTGGTCGTCCCGGTCTTCTCGATAGGGGCAACAGCCGGCAGCGGGACGTGTGTTTTCGTGAAACCCTCGCCATTGCCGCCAGACGCCATTGCGTCGCCATTGCCAGCGGCAGGCTCAACGGTCGTCATCACGATGGGCGATGAGAACGAATGCGTCGTGGCTGTTTCCATACATCAGGAAAGTTACTTTTTCGTAAATTCTTTTAATTCATGTTGGAATGCCTGGACCGTATCAAACGATTTATACACGGACGCGAACCGAAGGTAGGCAACCGGATCAAACTTCTTCAGTGATCGAATGGCGATCTCTCCAATGGTCTTTGAATCAATGACCCGTCGGCCGGCATGGCCGTTCGATCGCGTCGCTCTGGTCTTTAACGCAATTTCGCGCTCAACACCCCCGAGGAGCTTTTCCATTTTCTCTGCGGTGATCGGTCGCTTCTCAAGGGCTTTCCAAAGCCCGATCTCAAGTTTTTTCCTGTCGTACGGCTCTTCGCGGCCGTCACGCTTGATCACGACGAGGTCTAGCACCTCCATTTCTTCGTACGTGGAAAAGCGGAAGCGGCATTTTTCGCACACCCGACGGCGGCGGACCCTCCGCCCTTCCTGAATCGCGCGCGAGTCTACAACATCAGTTTCAGCATGATAACACGCCGGGCAGCGCATACCCCGTTAGCAATCTGCAGTGAAATAGGATTCCGAAGCATTCTTCCGATAACACAACATATAGTAACAGCACCTCACAGTATACCACAAGATCGTGGAATGATCAAAACAACGGTCAAGCGCGATAATTCTTGGGAAAAACAAAATGCCTGTTGTATTATCCACATCGCGAGATAAAAAAACAGACCAAGGAGTCCGGAGAAAAAAATCGTAAAGTGTCGTTTGTGCACTGGCAAGACAGCGAAGCTCCACTGCCTCACGGCCGTGGTTTTCCTCGATACGTGGTTTTCGTGAAGCTAAACCCCGCACCGTCTCGCTCTACGAGACTGGTGCGTGGGTAAATTTATCCGTCCAAAAAAATTCGTTTCTAAATTATTCTAAAATTATTTTATTCCCGTTCGTCAGAAATTTTCCGAATAGAAAATCTCTCGTA
>CAZNTM010000025.1:5669-11093 GCA_964576005.1 uncultured Gammaproteobacteria bacterium | reverse complement strand
ACGCCCGTCCACCGCGCGGTTATACACATGGAAGTACTCTCGAACGGCAAATTGAATTGTTCGCATATGAATACCCTACCCCATATACTCTCCCAGAAGCTTAGCTTCTGCAGAAGCTAAGCTTCTGGGAGCCAATATCGCGTAAAACGGCCTGAACGCGATTGATGCCGTTCCAGCTGTCCCGACGAATGTGGTACGCAACGTCCACCGTCTTCCCAACGAGGCCATCCATGCGGCTGCCCATGCCAAAGCCGACCGCGCGAAGCTCGCGGCCGGTTGTCCGATCTTGAAGAAAACCTTGGAGATGCTGACCAGTATTACCAACTCTCCGGAGACCCCCGAAGAGCACATCGCTGCTTTTAAAAATTGGCTCGCTATTCCCTCCCCCAAACGGTGCGAAATCCGCAAGGACGCCGGCGAGCGTTGGAGTCGCCTCTGAAAGTGGAATTGTTCCATCAATCTCCACGATAGGCTCCTTTGGCAACACACCCGACGATGACGCTTGGAGCATCCCGCGAAATGCATCGAGATGTTCGCTTTCTAAAGTAAATCCAGCTGCCCGCGGATGTCCTCCAAAACGTTTCAATAATGGTCTGCAGCGCTCAAGGAGCGTGACGCAATCCAAGCCGTCAGAACTGCGCAGACTGCCAACGAGTTCACCGTTGTGACGGGTTAACACTGCCGCCGGCCTTCCATATTCCCGCTCGAGCCGGGAAGCAAGCAAACTCACCAACCCGACATCCCAGTGGGGCTGAAACGCGAAGGTCAATGAAACGCCATCCTGTGTCGCGCCTGACGTAGCGATCTCTTGCATTGCCGATTGCGTCTTTTCCTGCCGTTCGATGTTGATGGCCTCGATTTCGATGGCGATCTCGCGCGCCCGACGTGCCTCCGTGGCCATAAGCAGTTCAAGAGAAAGTTTAGGATCGCGCAATCTGCCCGTCGCGTTAATCCTTGGGGCAATAGCAAACCGGATCGTATCTTCGGTTATTGGCCGTTCGCCCAACCGGGCAGTCTCATAAAGCGCCCGAAGCCCGATCCGGAGCGTCTTTGGGAGCGCTTTTAACCCAAAAGAAACGATTGCCCGACTCTCGCCAACAAGCTCGGTGCAATCTGCAATGGTTGAAATTGCCGCAAGATCAAGAAGCCATTTCTCAAATACTTCCCAGCCCATGGCCGGCGTATGCGCTGCGCGATACGTCACATGCGGCGCTTGCCGAGAACGCAACAGCGCGTGGGCGAGTTTGAGTGCAACCCCGCCGCCAGTGAGCGTGCGATCGGGATACTGCGATGCCGGAAGTAATGGGTGGAGAATCGCAGAAGCCCGCGGCAATACATCAGGAACATGATGGTGGTCAACGATGATCGTTGTGATCCCCGCTTCAGCAGCAGCCGCAAGCACCTCGTGCGCGCTGATCCCGCAGTCCGCCGTGATGAGCAACTTCACGTTCGAACGAATGGCCTGCGTCACTGCGCGCTGGCTTACCCCATACCCGTCAAGCTGACGGGTGGGTAAAAAGGTAAGCACGCGACCTCCAAGGGCACGCAGCGTGATCGCAAGAATCGCCGTGGCGCAAATGCCATCTGCGTCATAGTCCCCATGGATGAGGATTGGCTCGCGCGCCTCAAGCGCCGCATACCCCATGGCGACCGCGCGCTCCATGTGAGAAAACAAAAAGGGATCATAAAGGTCGCGCTGATACTCCGGGACGAGATACGCCCGTGCAGCGTCGGCCGTGGTCATCCCGCGATGAAAAAGCGCATCCACTGCCGGGCGGGGAAGATCCAAGAGTTCAGCCGCGAAGGATTCTGGCGCAGGAGGAAGGAGGATCCAGCGCACACGTTACGAATACGGCAACGCAAACGTCCAGATCACCATCGTGAGGATGATGAGGATGCTGACGACCGTCCACGCGGTTTTGATGATTTGGCGACGTTTCATAGTGACGAGAAATTAGTAACTGGTAATTAGTAATTTTGAGAGCCGACGCACGTACCATCCGTTAATTACGAATTACTCAATTACTAATTTCCTCATCGTTTCAACAATGCCATATACGCCTCCGGCGGAATCGACACGCGACCGAACTCCTTCATTCTCTTCTTGCCCTTCTTCTGCTGCTCGAGCAGCTTGCGCTTGCGCGTGTAATCCCCCCCGCTCATCCCCTTGAGCACATCTTTGCGAAGGGGCGGCAATCGCTCGGAGGCAACAATTTTGCCACCAACCGCAGCTTGAATTTTAAGCTCAAACATCTGCCGGGGCAAGGTCGCTTTAAGTTTTTCCCCCAAGGCCCTGCCGCGGGATGTCGCTTCATCAGTATACACGATAGAGGAGAGTTCTTCGACAAGCTCCTCGGCAATGCGAATATCCAACCGAACAACATCGCACGGACGATACCCGAGCAGGGCGTAGGAGTACGACGCATACCCCTGCGACACGCTCTTGAGCTGGTCGTAGAAATCCGTGAGTATGGCAGCGAGCGGAATCTCGTATCGAAGGATTGCGGTGGATCCGGCATGTTCAGTGGTTTGATAGATCGCCCGATGCCGTTGGGCCACTTGCATGACAGAGCCCATGTACTGTGGCGGGGCTACGATGCCAACCGAAAGCACTGGCTCCTCGATGGTGGCGCGCAGCGAGGGATCTGGGAGGTCAAGCGCGCTTTTCACTATCTTCGTGGTGCCATCGGGAAGCTGTGTGTGGTAGGCGACCGACGGCATGGCAACAATAACCTCGACGCCATACTCGCGACGAAGGCGTTCGCGCACGATATCAAGATGCAGCAACCCCAAGAACCCCGCGCGAAAACCAAAACCAAAAACGCTCGAGCGCTCTGGCTCAAGGGAAAGACTTGCGTCGTTTAATTTCAATTTTTCCAACGCATCGCGAAGTTTTCCGGCATCGTTACTCTGCTTCGAATAGATTCCGGCAAAGACCATTGGGGTCACGTCGCGGTAGCCGGGCAGTGGTTCGAGCTTGTAGCTTGTAGCTGGTAGCTTGTAGCTCGTGATTGTGTCTCCGACGCGGGCCCCTTCGATGCTCTTTAAACCTGTCACGATGTAGCCGATTTCGCCAGCAGAGAGTTCTTCTGTTTTGGTGAGCTTTGGCGTAAACACCCCGACCTCAAGACACTCGCTCTTTGCTTTGGTTGCCAAAAAAGAAAGCGTGCTTGCTGCCCGCACATGACCGTCCACCACCCGAACGTACGCCACGACCCCTCGGTATGGATCAAATACTGAATCGAAAATAAGCGCGCGGAGCGGTGCTTCAACCGTTCCGGTAGGCGGCGGAATTCGCTCTACCACTGCTTCAAGCAGCTCGGGCACTCCTTTGCCGGTCTTGCCAGAAACGAAAAGGACCTCGTTTTGCGAGCACCCGATTAATTCCGCAAGCTCGTTTGCTACCACGTCTGGCCGTGCAGCCGGAAGATCAATCTTATTTATCGCAGGAACAATGGCAAGTCCAAGCGAGCGCGCAAGTTCGAAGTTAGCCAAAGTTTGCGCCTGGATCCCCTGCATTGCGTCAACGAGCAGAATGGCGCCCTCAACCGCGGCAAGGGAACGCGAAACCTCGTAAGAAAAATCCACATGGCCCGGAGTATCAATGAGATTAAGCTTATAGCTTTTAGCTTTTAGCTTATAGCTCATGGTAACGGGCGCCAACTTGATCGTGATCCCTCGCTCGCGCTCGAGGTCCATCTGGTCAAGATACTGCTCGCGCATGAGGCGTTTCTCAACGGTCCCGGTTACTTCCAAAAAACGATCGGCAAGCGTGGACTTGCCGTGGTCAACGTGGGCCACAATACAAAAGTTCCGAATCTCCATATCTTAATATTCCAACGCTTCCACAGACTCGCTCGGCGCGGGGGCAAGACGAACGAGACGACGGCGAATTGCCGATACTACCACCGCAAGTTCAGCAGCGTGTGTGAGCCAACACAGAAAACCATACATCACGACTCCGACAAAGCTCGCGATAAGCATTTGCCCGAGCACGCCAAAAAACGTGCTCGTCCCAAAGAGTGCAGCCGCAGGCGCTTTGATAAGCTGCACCCACCCTGCCATCCCGAACGAAGCAAAGAGCAGTCGGCCAAGCGAACGAAGAAGCGCTCCATCTTCAAACGCGTGGAGCTTCTGCTGGAGCGCGCCGTAAAGCACCGCACACTGAAGGAGCGCGCCAGAACTTACTGCGAGGGCTAATCCCGCAACTCCAAAGTAGCGTGGGAACACAAGATAACCGATGATCGAAACGATCATCCCGAGCAATCCAGAAAGCAACGGGATCACCGGGGCCTCAAGCGCGTAAAGCGCCCGCACAAACAGCGGAATGAGCGACTGCGCAAACAGCGAGATCGCAAACCACTGCAAGGTCTGAAAGGTAAGAATCGTGGAGTTCCAGTCAAACGCCGCCCCACCAAGCACGATCCGGACAATCTGCGCGCGCAGCAAAAGCAGGAGCACCGTTGCCGGAAGAACGAAAAACAAAACCAATGAGGTCGTTGAAGCAAGTTCGGCGCGGAAACGATCGAGCTGCCCCCCCGTGGCCTCTGAAAGCGCAGGAAAGGCCGCAAGCGCAAACGGTATCCCAATAAGCCCAATGGGCAGGATCTGGATATTGTTTGCAAATTGAAAAATCGAAAGACTGCCGCTTGCAAGCGTCGTTGCCACGATCGTCGCAACGAAGAGATCGAGTTGCGAAAGCATGATACCCCCAACCCGGGAAGTCGAGAGGATAAACAATCTGCGCAGTTCTGTCGAAAATGTAAACGTTATCCGGAAACGAAACCCAAGCGCTCGCGTTGCCCAGACTTGGAGCGCCAAGTGCATCAACGCCCCGAACACCACTCCCCACGCAAGCCCAGTGGGTCCGAAGAAACGAACGAAACCCACGATGCCAATGATAATCCCGAGGTTATACAGCACCGGAGAGAGCGCGTAAATAAAAAAACGGCGCCGACTCTGCAGTATCCCCCCAAAGACGTTGCTTACTCCCAACAGCACCGGAGAGAGCGCCATGATTCTTGAAAGCGTGACGGCTAGTGCAAGTTTTTCTTCATGAAAGCCGGGAGTAATGATCGCGACAAGCGCTGGGGCAAAGAGGATAAACAGAACCGCGAAACTCCCGAGCAGCAGCAAGAGAATGCCCAAGACCGCGTTAGCAAATTCCCACGCGCGCTCGCGATCAAGTTTGGTAAACACCGGAATGAAACCTGCGGAAAGCGCGCCGAGGACCACCAACGCAAAAACAAAATCAGGAATACGAAATGCCGCATAGTAGGCGTCAAGGATATCCCCTGCCCCAAAGGTGCTCGCAAGAAGCCGGTCGCGAAGCACCCCAAGGAGCCGACTGCCAAACGACAACAGCGATACGAGCGCTGCCGCCGAAGCGATGGAGGTGGACTCGCGGGAGAGAAGGCGCAACAT
>CAZNTM010000025.1:0-5569 GCA_964576005.1 uncultured Gammaproteobacteria bacterium | reverse complement strand
TTACTAATTACCAGTTACTAATTACCGAAGCACTCACTCCAAAGTCCCCGCTTTGCTTCCCGCGCTTCGCGTTCGGCTTTACGAAACTCCGCTTGATGCGCAATGTCCGGAGGGTACGAGTAGTTTTTTGCAAATCCCTGTTCTACCAATTCGAGGTTCACAAAGATGTTTCCCACATACACGTAGCGCAATAACCTGCCGTAGCGATCGCGATCCGACACATCCCGAACAAGTCGAACCTCTTTCCCTTCCACGAGTTCACGGTTTTTTTCTGCAGCAATCTTCCCAAAACACTGCACCGGCTTACGCCGGTCCTTGGTCTCCGGGGTATCAATGCCAATGTAGCGCACGCGCTGCCCGTCGTTCAGTTCAATCGTATCCCCATCAATCACGCGCTGGACAAGACTTGTGCGGCGGGCAGTGGTCGTAGGTCTCGGAACTAAAGCGGCACGAACTTCCGGCTTTACGACCTTTTCAGGAGGTTTCCCGGGAGCCTGAAGCTCGCGCGCAAGGGAAAACGCGAGCAATAGTGATACCGCAAACAGTAACGCACGCCCCATAGCCTGTTAAAATCCAAAAGATCGTCGCTCGAAACGATCAACGAGCAACCCTTCCCCATCACGCACTTCAATGGTCTCACTTCCCGTCGCGAGGAATCGCTGCGGATACCCGATCTCCACCCTCCAGTCATTCAGGAAGAAATCGCGCTCTATCTGATGGTCGTCCACGCATCCATTATACGTGTAGTGCCGCGAGATGAAATCAATGCAGGTTAATCCCAAGCGGACGTTGTCGGGAAACCCAATGGGGTTGGGCATGCTGCAAGCCGACTGCTTGCTAATGAACTCAAAACACTTCGAACCGGTTTCGCGCCGGATCTGTTCTTCAGAAGGCACCGGACAACTTCCGAAACCAAAACCAAACACCGTATTCATCTGCGGCTCAAGGTAGCGCATGCAGCGGTTCAATCTCACGCTCTTTCGCATCCGTGTCTTGCCGACTATGATGATGACCCGACCGCCTGCGGGGACCACAAGCGGATCCTCGCTTGGCAGCTCAACCCCGGCGCGGTAGTAGTTCTGCACCGTAGGAATTCGGAACTGCGCCCCAAGGCCATTGCTGACGGTATAGCCGGTGAGGCCGATCGGATTTGGCACGCGACCATCAACCTCAAGCTGAATGGTCTCCTCATCGGGCGTACTGCCGCTGCTTGTCACTGAACCGAGACGCACATATTTGCTCCAAGGCGACAAGCGCACGGTAAAGCTCCGGCGCTCCGGCGTGGGATCAACGCGCCCATCCTTCGAAACCGTCCGAACGAGAAACGTATACTGACGTTCTTCTTTCTCAACGGTGAATGATCGTTCGGCGCGCGTCGTCGGAATCCAGCGCGAATCAAAACCCTCAAGAAACGTCTCGAAATTCACATCGCGACTGCCGGCTCCGTCGCTTCCGGTAAACGCGAAGGTGAACGTCTGGCGCTCGATCACACTGTGCTGCTCTGGTCCGGAAAGGATCGTCGTGTCGGGATGCGGCGGCGGATTGCCGATAAGCGGAGTGCCCTCAACCACGCGCGCAAGGACATCATCGGGAACACTCGTAATCCGGTTCCATCGAAACCCCCAACGGATAAAAACCTTCTCATTGACGATCCACCGCCGCTGATTCTTAGAAACAAGATACACCCGCACTCCCCTGCCTTTAAGCAACGTCCCGTCAGGCCAGGAAGAAAAAATCCCAAGCGGATCTCCCTTGGGAATCTCGGCAAACAGCCGCCCGCTCACGCGCTCAACCTTGCGGGTCTCAAAATAAAATGCCTGAAGAATCTCTCCAGAGGGAATGAGCCGTTTGAGGCCATACTCGACCACATAGCGTTCTTTCCCGCCCGAAGTGATGATCGCGCCTTCGAAATCCGCCGACGTACTCTGCTGCTTTCCAAACCCCGGCAGCGGCAGCAGAAAACCGCTGACCGTGACCATGATGAGAAACGCTCTACCCCCGCGCGACATACCGCCGATCAAACCGCTCAAGAAAAATCGAGACCATCGTCGCAAGGAAAATGCTTCCCCCGATCATCTCGAGACTCTCCTCAACAATAAACAACGGGGGTGCCGTAGACTTCGGAATAAGCCCGGCGGCGAGCTCCAGCCCAATTGCTCCCACAAAACAGAGGACCCCGGCGGCAAGCCACTTCCCAATCTCGCGTCGCTGCCGAAACCAGTAGCGAAAGAATTGCGCAAAGAAAACCAGTGCAAGAAGAATGAGCGGGGAAAAGAACGCAAGCCAGTTAAACGTGGGATGAGAAAACAGCGCTTTTGTTCCGACGGCGCGATTAAAATAGTACGTGATGTTCTCATGGAGCTCCGAGATCTCATCAAACCCCAAATAGAGGAACAGTGCGCTTAAAAACAGCCAGAGCAGCCGCTCTTCTTTCTCCTGCCGCCGGGAAAGCACAAGCATTGCTATACCGGAGAAGCTAACGGCAAACAACTGCCAGCCAGACCAAAATGCGGCAAACGTCCGCTCCCCCTCAAGATGAAAGAGCGCGAGGTATTGACCGAGCAACAGGTGAAGCCCGACGAGTACCCCATCCACGAGAAGGAGAACAGTGAAGAATCGTTGCTGTGTCATGGGAAAAGAGTGTGCGTCCTCATTGCTTGAGGCGCGCGAATCCAACCCCAACCCCCCAAAGTCCAAGGCCGAGATACCAGAGGGCATAGAGGACATTGAGTTCGACCCCGATACTTGCAGAAAACGCGCGCGGCATAATAAAACCCACAAGGGATAACACGATAAAGAGCAATCCCGCGGTACGTGCATAGAGGAGGTGAATACGACTCGTGGAACGGCTGGCGAGCAACCCGAGCGCCCCAAAAATCCAATGGAAAAAATTATGGATTACCGAAAACACCAGCGGCCCTCCTGACCCTGCCGACCGGAAAAACAAAACCTCAAGGAGTGATACGGTCACGAAGAGCATCCCGGAGACAATGGCAAACATTTGTGTCATACCTCAATAGTTTACCGAGAATTCCTCGCAATGACAATCATCACTTTTCCCCGGTTCACCCCATCCCGATTCTTCCCCGTGGTCGGATAATCCCCAATGGCGCTCAAAAGCCGCGCGCTTTGGTACCGAAACCCTTTTCCGCGGCGCGTGCCAGGATCATTGGTAATGAATTCATCCGTTGCCGGATCATACCCGGTGATGACCAGCATGTGGTCCCGCGGGCCCGGAGATTTATAGAATGGATTTTTTAAAACGCGGCCGTTCACGGGCACAATGACGAGCAACCCCTTTACGAGCGCTGCAATGATATCATCGGCGGTGATATTTTTTCGCAGCATCACGTTCGGATACTTGAAATAGCCATGAAAAATCCGCGCAATCGTGTCGGCAGCCGAGGTATCGTGGTAACTCCCGTAGGTTTTTTTCTCAAACGCGGCAATGGCAAGCAATATCCGCAGTGCCTGTTCCCGATCAAGCGCCCGGCGTTGGACCCATCGGATCGCCATGAGGGCTGCTGCCTCCTCGCACCCTTGTTGCTGCCGCGGATCGCCCCACTGCCCATACGGCGCTTGCGACGTAAACGGCACCGACTGACCAATGAGACGGGCCTCCACAAGCGCAGGCAAAAAAATTGCGACCGTCACGATCGTAGACGCAAAAAGAATCCGTACCGTCATTTTGATCTTTTACAGGTACCCCCACGTCTGCAGCTTATCGCTCTCATGGTACCACTTAAGCCCAATGTCGGTCCGGTAGAACATGTTCTGAAGCATAATGTTGCTGATTCTCCGGTAGACCTGCTTTCTCGCCCCTTCCACCGTGTTGTCTGATCCGGTCACGACGAGCGCGTAACCGGTTTCGCCTGCCAAGTGCCAGTCCCCCTCAACAAGTTTCACATCGCCTAAGTGAATGCCATCAAGCGCCGGTTTTTTAAACAGGATGGAGAAATCCTTGTAGATCCCAAACTCCCCCTTGTCATTGTAGGGAAATGGCGGCACCGCAATAACCACGCCAATCTGAAATCCCTTCTTCGCTTTAAGCTCAAACGGTTCACCCTTGGCAAGCGCAGTGAGGAACTCCCCCCACAGACTCATGATGCCTTCCATCTGAATGCTGATTGTTGGATACCCGAACCGGCACGTAAATTCAAGTGGATACACCCCCTTCGCGTTTGCAATGCAATTGATATCAATGTAGCCGACGTAGCCGGATCCCCGGAGCTTCTCTTCCATCTTGGCGAGCGTCGCCTGAAATACCGCGTGCTCTCTGCCAGCCCAGAACATGAGCGTGCCCATCTCTCCGGTGGATGGCCCAATGTCTCCGGGGAAGAGCTTTTTGTGCTCAAAGTTAACACAGACCGGAACAATGAACTCCTTCCCGTTGAAGAATGCGCCTACCGCAACCTCAACACCTGAAATGAACTTCTGCAGTTGGAACTTCTTGAACTTCTTCGCCCAGCTCTTTTTGTTATGCTCAAGCACCTCGATGAGATCCCGACCGTCCTCTTCCTGCCCAATGAAAAGAATTCCCTTTTGCTCGGAAGGGATGTCCCCCGAGGGCTTAAAAGCATAGCGTCCCGGGTTCTCCTTGATAATCGCGATGGCCGCGTCGAAGTCTTTGAAATCCCAATGCGGCACGACTTGGATGCCGACGGATTGCATCTCGATCTGTCCAAACTCCCGATCTACTTCGAGTTTATCAGTGTAGGCGCTTCCACCCACCACGAGTTTTCCTTCTTTGCGCAACGAATCCGCAAGGGCTCCATACCCATACCCGGAGTCCTCAAACACCACGACGTCCGCCCAAGGAAGCGCCATCTTCCAGTCCTCGACCTTTTCTACAAAGCCATCGTAGACGTCTTTTTCCTCCTCATCCGAGATTGCCATTTTCACCGCATGTCCTTCTTTCACGATCTGCCACGCGAGATCTCCGGCAAGACCTTCGCGCCCCACAAAGAGAAACTTTTTTACCGCCTTCTGCTCACTGCCCGTGCCGTTATTTGCATTGTTTGTCGCCATAGCGTCCTTTTGATTCAAGCGCTCACCTCGATATGCGGATCAGGCAACAACCCAACCTCAATCTCCTTCTTTAGCGCCACCTGGTGGGCGTGCCAGTAGTTTTTCCCGCGCTTCATCAATCGGTGCTCGGTAATCTCATGGATCACCGTGCTGTCAAAATAGGCTTGCGACACCGGCTGCCCGGTAAACACGTTTGTGCAATCGCAGCCCTTGGAGTGCGCCGTTGCGATCCAGATTTCGTTTCGGGGAATAAACTCATGAACAATCCCATGCCCACCATGACCAAAATACGCGCAGAGATTATTGCGCACCCACTCTCCGTCAACGGCGTACACCCGAAAACCGTCTTCCCTGCTAACAAACCGCTTCCACTTTCCAGAAAGCCGAAAACCGCGGTCTTTCTTCTTTGCCCGCTGCTGAATTTCAACCTCGAGTTTTCCCCAAAGTTTATCGCGAGAGTCGCGCTTCATAGCGATCATTCAATAATTGGCGCCCCTGTGCGCTTGAGAAGGATGGAGCATTTCTCCGCCGGAGCAGGTGT
>CAZNTM010000024.1:0-11570 GCA_964576005.1 uncultured Gammaproteobacteria bacterium | reverse complement strand
CAAGCGCTCTCGTCGCTGTCGGCGTTACTTACCGAACTTGAGAAGACCATGGAGGAGCAGTTCTTTACCCAGTTTGGCGAGATTCAGAAGACGTTCTCACAGACATTCGTGCGACTCTTCGGCGGAGGCAAGGCTCGCATCGTGCTCGTTCAAGAAGAATCACTACCGCCGGGTTCGGAATCGGAAATTACCAGTTACCAGTTACCAGTTACCAGTCCCTCGGATCATTACGGCATCACCATCGAAGCCCAACCGCCGGGGAAAAAAGTGAAGAATTTAACCATGCTTTCTGGCGGGGAGAAGGCGTTAACTGCAATTGCGCTTGTCGCAGCGTTGATCGCGGTCTCTCCGACGCCGTTCGTTGTCCTTGACGAAGTAGACGCGGCATTGGATGAGGGGAATTCAGCAAGGCTCGCGGAGATCATTGCCGAGCTTGCGCAAAGAACGCAGTTTGTCGTCATCACGCACAACCGTTCCACCATGCACAAGGCGAAGATGCTCTACGGCATTACGATGGGCGAGGACGGGGCCTCGCAAGCGCTTTCCGTCACCCTCGAGCGCGCCGAAGCAATGGCACCGACCGACATGGGTCACAGTAATTGATAGTCGCTCTAGACAGAAAAACCAATTTCGTTTATACTGTCGCCACTATGTTGGCATTCAAACTTCGCCGCGTCGGACGGAAAAAACAGCCATCATATCGGCTCATCGTGACAGAAAAACGTCGCGACCCCTGGGGTGTAGCGCTTGAAATTGTCGGCAGCTATAACCCGCGTACCGAACCCGCTACAGTGGTGCTCAACGAAGAGCGGGTGAAGTACTGGCTCTCCAAAGGAGCGCAGCCGACCAATACAGTCCACAATCTTTTTGTAGACGCAAAACTGCTTACGACCCCCAAACGCAAAACTTTGCCGCCGGGAAAGAAGAAAGTTGGAGAACCCGCTCCAGTCGGGCCTTCTGTTTCGACAGTTCCAGCAGTGCCCACTGGCGCCGTTCCCGTCGCTGCGGCGTGATCGTCAATTTCTGATTTCGTTGGACTTGTGGCACTTTCGTGTTTATTGTAGTCCAGCAATGTACTCCAAAAATACCCCAGCGACATTGACTTCAGTGGTTTTTTCGAAAGTTTCAAATTCGGGTTGGCGGTTGACCTCGAGGACAAGAGGTTTGCCGCGCTTGAGACGGATGTCGATGCCAGTGAATTCGCGTTTGAGAATTCTAGCTGCGCGCTCGGCAGTCCTTTGTATCGTTGGCAGTGTTCGGGTTGGGAGCGCATCGACTCTGCCTACCCAGTGCGCATTGGTTCGAAAGTCACCGCGCTTTGGGAACCGTCGTAGGAGCACGGGCAGCGCGCGGTAGCCGATGACGAGCACGCGGTAGTCAAATGGCGCGGGAATGTACTCTTGGAGCATGAATTTGCCCTCCGTTATCATTCTACCATTCGCGCGAATAAGGGGAGGGTCTTTTGGCGGGAGACGAAAAAGGCGCCGTATGTCGCTTTGTGAGTGCGTGAGAAAAACTTGCTCTCCGCCTGCGCCGTGAATGCTTTTAACGACGAGTGGGTAGCCGAGTGTGTGGGCCGCTTTTGCGATGTCGCTTCGGCGGGCTGAAGCAAGGATTGATCGCGGCACCGGCACGCCATGCTCGGCAAGCACGAGCACGTCATTGAGTTTGCTGTAGATCGTCACGTCGCGCGCAAGGCTCGCGTCAGCGACGAGTTTTCCTGCTTTCCGGTAGAGCCGCGCAAGGGTAAGCGCGTGCGGGATCCAGCGCGGGTGCTGGGTGCGGATGATGAGGGCGTCGGCAAAGCGCGTTGGTCGGTCCGTCGTAAGTTTAATGTCTTCGGGTCGGAGTACCTCAAAACGAATCCGGCGCCTCTTGGATTCTTCCCGGAGGCGTCGGACCGCGTAGGCGTCTTCACTGCCGAGGTAGAGGAGGTGCATACATATTCTGGAAGAAGTCGCCAGGGGTAGCGATGAAAAACGGTAGATGCATCATGCGAAGCTTTGGCGTAAAGAAGTGCTTTCGATCGAGGGTGAGTAAGATTTTCGCATGCGCCATAACCGCGCCCGCAAGAATTGGGGCATCTTCTGGGTGGGTGGCGTCTATAAATACCGCGACCTCTGTATCACTCGAATCCTCGAGAACTTTACATGTGCTCCAGGAGAGAAGAGGGAAAAGGCGAGCAGCCGCGTCCGGGCGTTTCCGTCGTAGCGCTGCACCGGATTCCTCGAGTACATATTCGTTGGTCGAGAGCATAATACGTCCATCGTGTGCTTCTCGGAGCACACGAAAAGAGCCGCCAGCGGAAGAGAGTACGGCGGCTACAAGAACGCTTGAATCAATAAAAACTTCGAGCATTCATCGTGGGCTTCGAAGCGTTGCCGCAAGTTTTGGATACCGACTACGGAAGAGATTCTGCCGGATCTTCCGCGCGGTCGGAGCGATTTCGTTCCAGATCGTTTCATCAACATCTGGCGCGACGTCATTCCAGCGGAGCCGGTATCGGCGCAGTATGCCCGAAATTTCTTTCCGGGCGGCTTCGGTGCGGGTGGGGGTGATTGTCGGCATAGGGGTAACGACTTTTCTCATCGAAAGTATCATATTTCCTCGACGGACGCAATGTGTTAGTGGATTATTAGCTTTGCGAAGCCATGTTTTCCTTTTTGCAGAAGCGCGCCGTTCTTGCCTATTGTGATTGTCGCTTTTGCATCAGTGATGGGCTTTCCATCGACACGGACGCCGCCGTGCGTGATGAGCCGGCGGGCGTCTGTCTTGCTTGAAGCGAGCTTTGAAGCAATAAGTGCTTCGACGATCGTGATCGTGTCTGCGTTGGTCCGCACTGTCTGCATCTTCTGCGGTTTTTCATGTTTTTGGAACACCTTCACAAATTCAGTTTCTGCTTTGCCTGCTGCCTCGCTTCCGTGGTGGATGGTCACGACCTCGCGGGCCAGGCGCATTTTCACATCGCGCGGGTTCACTTTGCCGCGCTTCATCTGTGAGAGCATGTCGCGCACGTCTGCGGTCGGGATGCGGGTAAGCATCGTGAGGTACTGCCCCAGCAGTGCATCCGGAATAGACATGATCTTCCCATATTGGTCATTCGGATCCCCAAGCATTGGGATATCATTCCCAAGGCTTTGGCTCATTTTGCGTTTGCCGTCAGTGCCCAACAGAAGCTCCATGGCAAGCACATCCTGCGGATTCTGACCAAACTCGTTCTGGAGCTTTCGGCCTTGGAGTTCGTTAAAGAGTTGGTCGGTCCCAACAACCGTAAGATCAGAAGCGAGTTTGACCGAATCATATCCTTGGAGCACGGGATACACCGGTTCGTGCAGGCCGATCTCTTTCTTCGCCTTGATTCTTTGGGCAAACATGTCGCGCTCAAGCATCCGGCTCACGGTAAAGTGGCTCATGAGCCGCAGGAGTTCTTCTGCGCTCATGTCGTCGTACCACTCGCTGTTGGTTCGAATTTCAATGCGGTCAAAGTCGAGAATATGGCGAATCTGGTCCACGTAGGTTTTGGCTGCTGCTTCCACCTGCGCTTTATCCCGCATGATCCTCTGTTCGGCCTTGTCTGTGGGGTCTCCAAACCTTGCGGTAAAGGTGCCGATCAAAAACACCACCGTGTGCCCGAGTTCTTGGAGGTCCCGGAGCTTTAAGTAGACCGCACTGTAGCCCAAGTGCAGCGTGTCAGTCGTCGGGTCTACCCCGTGCTTTACCCGGAGCTTCTTGCCGGAAAGGAGTTTTTTCTCGAGATCCTTGCGAACGACGACGTCGGAAACGCCACGCGTGAGGATGTCGGTTATTTTTTCTTTGGAGGGCATATCCAGTTGTTGTTATTGTTCGAGCGAAGTCGAGAACTACTTTTTCATCGTTGGTACTTCTCCACGCGCTTCGCTTGGTCGAAGAATATTCGGGTGGCGGTGAATTTACGCAAGGCTCTTGAGTTGCTCACGAAGTTTTTTGAGGCGTGTTTCTTGGCTGATGGCATCTGTCTTCTTTGTCGAAATAATATCACGCGGGGCGTTTTTGAGAAACTCTTTGTTTTTCAGTTGGGAGTGAAGCGTGTTGAGGCGGCATTCGATTTCGGCAATGGTTTTTTTGAGGCGCGCGGTTTCTTTTTCCGGACTAATGAGGTCGTGAAGGTCGAGAGCGAGTGCGGTGTTTGGAATGTTGGGGTGGAGGGTAAGGAGTTTTTGGGTAATTAGTAATTGGTAATTAGTAATTTTCGTGAGTTTCGTCTTGGTGAGGTGCTCGATGACGCTCATTTGATCTAAAACCGGTTTTGGGGCTTTGAGATGCATTTCGATTGTTGCGGAAGGCGGAATGCTGAAGTCCGCCCGAGCGGATCGGATCTCGCGGACAATGGCTTGAAGCGAGGCAAAGGTTTTTTCAGCTTTGGGATTAAGAGAACTTTTGTTCGGCTTGGGCCAGTCGGCGATGAGGAGGAGATTGTTGTTTACGGTAGCCCCTCGACGTTGCTCGGGGACTATATTTTTATTCTTCGAGCCAGGTCGAGAAGTTCCATGAAGCTGCCGCCAAATCTCTTCAGTGACAAACGGCATGAACGGATGCCAAAGTTTTAATAATGTTGAGAGGACGTGCTCGAGTACGGCGACCGTTGATACTTCATACTTTATACTTAATACTTGATACTTCGCAATTTCGATATACCAATCTGCAAAGTCGTCCCACGTGAAGTGCCGGAGCGTTTCGGCGGCTTGGGAGAAGCGAAAGCCCTCGATGTGGTCCGTGACCTCTTTGATGACGTACTGCAAACGGGAGAGGATCCAGCGGTCGGCGAGCGATGCGTTGGTAATTAGTAATTGGTAATTAGTAATTTTTGGTCGGATTCGTATATTCGTATGAGATTCGCCCGCCAGAGGCGGGTCCGCCCTTGGCGGATAATTCGTAGGAGAGGTGCTCACGAACCTCGCGATGTTCCACAGCTTATTAACGAAATTTCGATACCCTTCGATTTTTTGCTCGGAGAGTTTGACGTCGTTTCCGGGTGTGGTCCCGACGACAAGCGACAAACGCACCGCATCCGTGCCGAATTTTTCAGAAACGACGAGCGGGTCAATGACATTGCCGATGCTTTTGCTCATTTTGCGTCCTTGAGCGTCGCGGACCAGACCGTGGAGATAGACGGTTTTGAAGGGAACAGTCTTTAACGCATACTCGGTCATCAAAATCATCCGCGCGACCCAGAAGAAGAGAATATCGTAGCCGGTTTCGAGCACCGAGGTCGGATGGAATCGGTTCAAATCACTCGGCGTCCGCCCCTTAATTCCTAATTCCTTATTCTTTATTCCATCGTTGGGCCAACCCATTGTGGTGAACGTCCACGCGCTTGAGCTAAACCACGTATCGAACGTGTCGTAATCTTGGTGCATTTTCGTTGAGCCGCAGCGCGGGCATTGCTTGGGTTTTCCCCCAACCGTCCAGTACTGCCCGGCTTCGAACTTCTTGGGATCATCGTGGCAGGGAATGCAGTACCAGACTGGAATGCGATGCCCAAACCAGATCTGCCGGCTGATGCACCAGTCGCGCAAATTGTTCATCCAATGGTAGTAGACTGCTTCGAAGCGATCCGGGATAATTTTAATTTGGCCGCTTTTGACTGCGGCAATGGCGAGGTCTTTGAGCGAAAGCAAATCGTTATCGTTATGCCCTGAGCTTGTCGAAGGGCTACCCTTCGACTTCGCCCCGACCATGGTCGGGGCTCCGCTCAGGGAATATCGGGGTCGGAATTTTTTATTGACATCCACAAACCACTGGCGTTTGGTGAGCGGCTCAATCGGCGTGTCGCAGCGGTAACAGATGGAGAGATTATGGACGTAGTTTTCGTCAATGCGATCAACGAGCCCTTTGGATGTGAGGATATCAACGATCGCTTGACGACTGCTTCGCGCATTCTTTCCAGCAAAGGGGCCGGCGACGTCAGTGAAATTTCCGTTCTCATCAATGATGTCAAGAATGGGAAGGCCGTGCTGCTTCGCAATGTCAAAGTCTTCAAAGCTGTGCCCGGGGGTAATCGTCATGGCGCCAGAGCCGAATTCTGGGTCAATGACCGGATCGGCAATGACGTTGGCAAAGACTTTGCCTTCGATCCACTCGACGTCAAATTCTTTGCCCACGAGTTTCGTGTAGCGTTTGTCTTTTGGGTGAACGACGATCGTCTTATCCGCAAACTTGGTTTCTGGCCGGGCCGTGCCGATGATGACTGGCCCGTATTTGAAGTAGTAGAACGGCGTTTTCTCTTCTTTATACTCCACCTCATCATCCGCTAACGTGGATTTGCACCGCGGGCACCAGTTGACAATGCGTTTGCCGCGATAGATCAGACCATCGTCGTACATCATTTCAAACATCGCATTGACCGCTCGTGAACGGTCGGCATCAAGCGTATACGCCTCGCGGCTCCAGTCGCAGCTTGCTCCCATTTTCCGGATTTGTTTTCTAATCGTGTCTTTAGATTTTTCAACAAAGGCCTTGACGCGTTTTAAGAACGCCTCGCGGCCAAGGTCATGGCGCGTTTTGTGCTCTGCTTTCCAGAGTTCTTTCTCCACGACGTTTTGCGTGGCAATGGCTGCGTGGTCAGTGCCGGGGATCCAGACCGTGTCGTCGCCCTTCATCCGATGGTAGCGGATCATGATATCTTCGATCGCGAGCATCGTCGCGTGGCCAAGGTGAAGAATCCCGGTTGCATTCGGCGGGGGCATGACGACGGAGAATGGGCGGGTTCGTTTACGCGGGGGGCCCTTCGACAAGCTCAGGGCAGATTTGCTCTTGACGAGCAAATCTGGATTGAAGTATCCAGATTTTTCCCAACGTTTCTCAATCGCGTCTTCAACCTCGCGGGGATTGTAGGCAGGCGGGAAAGGCATAGGATGCACGTTTAAGTTTATCAAGAAGGCGGTTGCTTGTCATCACGGTCGTTCTGTAGTATACTTTTCCTATACGTTCTATGCGGCCAATTCTTAAAAACATCTTCCTGTTCCTGCTCGTGTTTGTCGTGGTCTCGGCGCTGTTCGCGAGTTTTGGGCAGGGGACCGAGCGGGCAAAACCGGTGGGCTCGGACGTCTTTGTTCAGCACGTTGAGAGCGGGAAGGTGAAGCGCGTTGAGGTGCGCGGTGACCGGTTGCTCGTGAGTCTCGAGGACGGGAACATGGAGACCGTCACGAAAGAGCCGGGGGTGTCGGTGATCGAGGATCTGAAGAACCGCGGTGTTTCTGCCGAGAAATTGCGCAGCCTTCCCCTTGAGGTGAAGCGGGAGTCGGGATTTGTGTTCTTCGTCTCGGCGTTCCTGCCGTTCTTGCTGCCGTTTCTGCTTATCGCGTTGTTTATTTACTTCATGAGTCGTCAGATTCAGGGAGCGAACATGAGAGCACTTTCGTTTGGGCAGTCTGGCGCGCGGGAGAGCCCGAAGGACGGCAAACACCGGGTGACGTTTGACGATGTCGCCGGCGCGCGGGAAGCAAAGGAAGAGCTCATGGAGGTGGTGGAGTTTTTGCGTCAGCCAAAACGGTTCACCTCGCTTGGGGCGAAAATTCCCAAAGGGGTGCTTTTGTTAGGTCCTCCGGGCGTTGGCAAGACGCTGCTTGCCCGTGCGGTTGCGGGAGAAGCGAACGTGCCCTTTTTTCACATGTCTGGCTCCGAGTTCGTGGAGCTTTTCGTCGGCGTGGGCGCGTCCCGGGTTCGGGATCTCTTTGCCCGGGCAAAGAAGCATGCGCCCTGCATTGTCTTCGTGGATGAGCTTGATGCGGTCGGACGTCAGCGCGGCACTGGATTGGGAGGATCGCACGATGAGCGCGAGCAGACCCTCAATCAGATCCTTGTTGAGATGGACGGGTTTGATCCCAACGTCGGCATTGTCGTGCTTGCCGCGACGAATCGTCCTGATGTGCTTGATCCCGCGCTCTTGCGTCCGGGCCGCTTTGATCGTCGGGTGATCCTTGAGAGTCCGGATATGAATGACCGCGAGGAGATTTTAAAAATTCATAGCCGAAACAAGCCATTGGCTTCCGAGGCGAATCTCCGTCGGATCGCCGAGCGCACGCCGGGGTTTTCCGGCGCGGACCTTGCCAATCTTTTAAATGAAGCGGCAATTTTGACGGCGCGGCGGAACCTCAAGCGCATTGGTATCGGAGAGCTCTTCGAAAGCATTGAGAAAGTGCTCTTGGGGCCGGAGCGCCGGAGTCATCTTTTAAGCGAGCAGGAACGGAAGATCACCGCCTACCACGAGGGCGGGCATGCGTTGGTCGCGCACTCGCTGCCCCACGCTGATCCGGTCCAGAAGGTCTCGATCATCTCGCGCGGGCGGGCCGCGGGGTACACGTTAAAGTTGCCAACCGAAGACCGGCACCTCAAGAGCCGTTCGGAGTTCATTGATGAGCTCGCCGTGCTCTTGGGTGGGTACTGTGCCGAAGAGAAATTTTTTGGTGAGGTGACGACCGGTGCAGGCAATGACCTCAAAGAGGCGACCCGGCTTGCCCGGCGGCTTATCACGACCTATGGGATGAGCGCGGTGTTAGGCCCGCGCACCTTTGGCGAGCACGAAGAGCTTATTTTCCTCGGTCGGGAAATCACCGAGCAGCGGGACTACTCCGAGAAGATTGCAGAGCAGATTGATGGAGAGATTAGCGAGCTTATTGCCCGCGCGCGCGAGACGGCAACCGCGATTCTTCATCGGCGCACCAAGGATCTCAAACGGATTGTCGAGACATTACTCGAGCACGAGACCATTGAGCATGAGCAGTTTTTAGCCCTTGTCGGCGAGCGTGCGAGTATGCCGTCTCCACGGCCTTTGGCTGGCACTTCAAAATCACGCGCGCGCCGTAGTCAGGCGCGGCGCGGCGCACTGCCGGTTGCCGAAGCCTCGCCGATTGGTCTTGCTCCCACGCCAGCGTAATCTTTATTCTTCCCGCGTCTATGTCAGTGTTTTCGCATCTGCTCCGTCAGTCTTGGGCGGTGCTTTGGAAGAATCCAAGCCTCTGGTTTTTTGGGCTTTTTCTCGCCGTGCTCGGTCAGGGCGGACCATCACTCGTTTTCTTAAGGCCAGTTGGGGCCTTACGCGGCATCGCACAGGGCGTGCCCTTACTTGACCTCGTCTTTGGGGAGGAGTTCTGGTGGGTCGGCAGCGACATGCTTTTTCAGTTCCTTCGTCACCCCACCGATGCCACTCTCCTACTTCCCGTGGCGGTGAAGGCGCTTGCCGGACTCGTGATGTTTGTCGGGATCGTTTTCTCGATGAGCGCCGTGCCATTGGCTGCCCGCGCGGTTGCAGAGCGCAAGAGAATCCCCCAGGTTTGGGAGCTCGTTGGGCTTGCCAAGCCGCACGTCCGTGGGATCGCAACGGTCTTTATTCTCTCAAGCATTCTGTTCGTCGTCGCTCTTTTGCCTCTTTCCCTGTTTGCCCGCGTGATGGGGGTCTCTCCCTCGGCGCTCTTGGCGCTGAAAACGCTGGCCTTCGCGCTCATCGCGGTGGTTTCCCTCGTCATCTTTTTTGTCGCGCTTTATGCGACGAACGCCATCGTATTGCGCTGCCGGTCGTTTCCGGAGGCAGTGCGGGAGGGCTGGGAAACGTTTCGACGCCACTGGATCGTGAGCATTGAGTTTGGGGTGCTCTTTTACTTCATCACGGTGCTGGTCGCGCAGTTCATTAATGCGGTTGTGACTCCCATCGTGCAGTTTTCCAGCGTGACGAAAATTTTCCTTGGCGTGCGCGGCTATGAGACGCTTGCCGATGTTGTCTTTATCGCGCTTCAGGTGTACGTTCCCGCGGTCGTGTCGGTGCTGCTGCTCATTGTCTTTGCCGTTTTTCAGAGCGCGTTTTGGGCGTTGCTCTATCTCTACCTCACCGGCAGGGCGCTTCCGAAGCGCCGCGTGCACTTTTTCTCGCCGCTTCGGATTGAAACCAAGGCAGCGGTCCTCTAACGTGCTATGGGGCTTCCCGCTCCTGCGCCAAGCCCGGATGTCTCCCCCGAGGATGTCCTCAAGGAAAAATTGGCAGCACTCGCGCGCGCGGATGTTGAGCGGCGCACAAAAACCCGGGCAACAGAGCTCGGGTTGCCGTACGTTGATTTAAGCGGCTGGGCAGTGGTCCAGAATATCCTCTCGCTCATCCCCGAAGCGCAAGCACGCGCTTTTCGTGTTCTCCCGTTTGCCCAAGACAGCGCGGGGCTTCACGTTGCCACTGCCGATTCCGGGCGGACGGAGCTTAAAGAATTCCTCGTCAGCCTCTCGCAGCGCATCCATTGCCCCACGGTCGTCCATCTTGTTTCAGAACCCGGCTTTGCGGAAGCCTTGGAGCGGTACCGGCGCTTACCGGTGCAGAAAGAGGAACTCCATGGGGGAGTGGAGATCCGCGGCGAAGACATTGAGAAGCTCGGGACCTCGGTGGCGACCTTCGCTCAATTGCGGGAGCGGATGGCAAGCATTTCGATTACGGATTTGCTCGCGTTGCTCATTGCCGGAGCGATTCGGGGCCGGGCGAGCGACATCCACGTGGAAGCAGAAAGCTCCGGCATTAAGGTCCGCTACCGTATTGACGGCGTGCTCCATGACATTGTCGAGCTTCCCAAAGATTTATGGAGCAAGCTCATCTCGCGGGTGAAGCTCATCGCGGGCCTGAAGATCAACGTGAGCGACATTCCGCAGGATGGCAGGTTTACGATCTTCTATGCCCCGCCTTCGACGGAAAAAATTGACGTGCGCATCTCGGTGTTGCCGACCGCGTTTGGCGAAAGCGTCGTCATGCGGCTTTTAATGTCCTCGGCAGTTGGCGTGAAATTCGAGGACTTGGGGCTTACGGGAAAATCATTTGAAATCCTTTCCAAGGAAATTGCCCGGCCGAACGGCATGATTCTCACCACTGGTCCAACCGGCTCTGGAAAAACCACAACGCTCTACGCGATCCTCACGAAGCTCAACACCCCGGAGAATAAAATTATTACCATTGAAGACCCGATTGAGTACAAGCTCGAAGGAGTGAATCAAAGCCAAGTGGAGACCGAGCGCGGCTATAGCTTTGCCGATGGACTGAAGTCCATTGTTCGCCAAGACCCGGACATCATCATGGTGGGAGAAATCCGGGACCTTGAAACTGCCGAGATCGCGATTCAGGCGGCACTCACTGGCCACCTCGTGCTCTCGACCCTACACACGAATTCGGCTTCTGGCACGGTTCCGCGTTTGCTTTCCATGGGCGCCAAACCGTTTTTGCTCGCTCCAGCCATTAACGTCATGATTGCGCAGCGGCTGGTTCGACGCTTGTGCGAACACTGCAAAAAAGAGACTTCGCTTGACGCCGCCACTCTCGAGCGCGTCCAAAAAATCCTCACTCAAATCCCTAATTACCAATTACTAATTACTAATTACTTCACGGCAGTCGGCTGCGAGCAGTGCAACTCCATTGGCTATCACGGCCGGATCGGCATCTACGAAGTGATGCCGATGAGTCCTGAAATCGAGAAACTCGTGCTCTCGGGCAAGACTTCGGAGTACGACATGCAAGCCATTGCAGTGAAAGAAGGCATGGTCACCATGGTCCAGGACGGCCTGCTCAA
>CAZNTM010000023.1:0-11648 GCA_964576005.1 uncultured Gammaproteobacteria bacterium | reverse complement strand
GCGGAGGTTTTTGGACTTGCTCAACTTCACCAGCTCCGCGGTCGTGTGGGACGCTCGGAGCTTCCGGGGGTTTGTTATCTGCTCGTTGGCACGGCAGAGACTGCCGCACTCGAACGCGTCCGCGCTCTTGAGGAGCTCACCGACGGGTTTGCCCTTGCCGAGCGCGATCTTATACTGCGCGGTCCCTCACCCCTTTGGGGGGATGAGCAATCAGGTTGGCCAAAGTTTCGCATTGCGGACGTTCACGACAAAACAATGGTCGAGCGCACCCATGAGGCAGTGAAGAAATTATTCCGGGAAGATCCGACGCTGGCACGATGGCCCGGGCTTCAAGCGATTGTTGGTCGTTAGCCCTTAGCACTCTGGTTTGATGCTCCGGAGCCGCTTGCAGGTCGTGAGTCCGCCGCACCATTGCTTTTCTCCAAAAATGCCATAGCAGCCGGTGGCAGAAGCGTTGTTGAAACAATCCCACTCTGATTGACCAAAGGGTCTCCACCAGCACGCCCCGGCAAATTTCGGTATGTCCCGACATTTTTTCCCTTCCTGAAAGCTTCGAGCAGGTCCCATGCAATAGGCGCGGGCAATGTCGTAGCACTCCTGATTTCCAGTGGCTAGGGTAAGCACGCACGCTCCGATGTTTTCGAGGCTCGACATCGCAACCGGATTTTGCGTTTGAATGGCCTCTAAACTGCAGCTTTGATGTTGGTAAAACACTTTTTGATAATTCGGGAGAAATCCGCCAGTTCTTCCGGCAGCGCCTTCCGGGCACGCGTCTTTGCTTACATTGTCCACACAGACCGGAGGGGTGCTGGTATCAATTTTCCCTAGACTACTCACTTTATACATGAGGCATGCCCCGCGGCTATACCCAACGGTGCTCTCCGGCAGAACCCCGCCCGGTAGCGACACGGGTTTCGGGAGCTTGCTCGTTGATTTTATCACGTCAATTTTTGGGAATTTCAGCGTGAGCAGCGCCGGGTTAATGGTCTGGAGCATCACAAACGAGGTGAAGAGCAATATGAGCCCCAAGAATGCCATCTGAATGGCTTGTTTGCCTTTCTCGGCTTGGGAGGCAATGCCGGAGCTCGTGATGTAGAGAAACCCTCCCCACATGATCATGACCACAGCCAAGAACGCGCCAGCGCCAATGCCAAAATTATAGATGGCGTTAAGATATTGGCTTAAGGTCGCGCCGGTTTCTCCTGCCCCGCCAGAGACTCCGGCAAGCGGCACCGATGGGGTGAACGTTTGCAGCAAGGTCATGGCGCGCTATAAGGTGACTTTTTTTATCGGCGATGCTCCACGCTCGTCAATAAAGAGCGTGCCACCGTCATTGGAAAGCTCAAGGTGATCAACGGTATCAAAGGTGCCGATGGGCACGACCCGTTGGATGGTACTGTCAAGATTGATTTGGACGATCCGGTCTTGGGTGCGCTCAACGCTCTCTCGCACAAGTCCGACGCCTTCCGGGAGTTCTTCGGGCACGGCGCAGAGGATCTGCCCGCGATTGGCGCTAAAGACGCATTTGTCCGCCCATGTCTGGACGTTTAACGCCGTGCGATTGCCTCCGATGTTTTCCCCGCTGCCCGTAATGGTCCAGAGCGTTGGCCGCCAGCCATTTGTTGCGGTCGCGGTGGAGTAGAGGAGGCGATCAGCAGAGGGGGACCACAGCGGCAGAAAGTTGCTCCCCTCGATTGTCGAAGCCGGATAGGATTCGCGATTCGCTCCGATGAAAAAGAGGCTTGCGCGATTGCGATCAATTGGTTTGGCGTAAAATCCGACGACCTGACGGTTCGGCGACCAGCTCGCAGAGACGAGAAATGCCCGATCGCCAAGTTGCTCTAAAGGGATGACGTTGTCTCCTTCGGGGCTCGCAACGGCCAGCCACTGGTTTTCCGGATCAAGTCCAAGGCTTTTAAAAACGATCGCGTCACTCGTGGGAGCGAACGAGAATTCTCTCCAGTGTCCCGGCAGAGTCGTCGCTTTCCGCGTACGGAAGTCATAGAGGATCTTCGCCTCATCCGGGAACTCGAGAATGGCTTTGAGGCGATCCGGAGCCCACGTGACCTTTTTTGCAAACGGGAATTTTTCATCGGTGAGTATCGTGAGTCCTCCACCGGGATCAACGCGGTAGAATGAACCATCGGCCGCGTTGTAGCCCACGAGCCCGGCGCCATCGGCGGCAATGACCGCGCCCAATGCTTCCTCTGGCGGAAGCGCCGTGCCGCTGGGAGCTTCTGGAGGTTGAGCAGGCAGCTGGAAACTCGGCAGAGTGGTTGGGGGAATTTCCGCAGGCGTTTGCGTTGGGAAAGGAGTGATTGGGATACTCGGCGGTGGCGGCGCTGTCCCTCGCGGCGTCAAACGAACAAGAAGGATCAGCACGAGCAGCACCACCACGACAACGACTGCCGCGATGATGGTGAATGTGCGCGCTGTGATCCGCGGAACCCTCATGGATGAAGCACGATTGCGCCGTTTCGTGCGGTGATGATGATGGGGGTTTGTCTTTGCCCCTTTCTGGCAAGCAGGAGCTCGGCGAGCGGGGCTTCAATGGCGGTCTCAATGCTCCGTCGGATCGGCCGGGCGCCCTGAAGCACGGGGTCTCCGCTGTTGGCAAGGAGCTTTCTCGCAGCGGGTTTGAGTTCAAGGGCAACGCCGTAGCGATCCTTGACCCGGCAAGAGAGGTCGGCGACGAGGAGCTCTGCGATTTTTTCCCGGTGGGCGAGTTCGAGTGGCCGGAAGGGGACGATCCCATCCACGCGGTTGAGGAATTCAATGCGGAAGCGTTCGAGAAGAGACTTTTTAAGGCTCTCCATTGCGGGAGGCGCAGTCTGGATCCCATCAGAGGTAAAGCCAAAGGTTTGTTTTCCGTAGAGTTCCTCGGCGCCGAGGTTCGTCGTCATGATGATCACGCAGTTATGAAAGGGGATGCTCCGGCCGCTGCCGTCGGCGAGCTTCCCTTCGTCTAACACCTGCAACAGGAGATTGATGATCTCCGGGTGCGCTTTGTCAAGCTCGTCAAAGAGGACAAGGCAGTACGGGTTGCGCCGGACGCTCTCGGTGAGCTTCCCGCTCTCGCGGTAGCCAACGTAGCCGGCAGGGGATCCGATGAGTTTTGAAATCGTGTAGGGTTCGGCAAACTCGCTCATGTCAAGTCGGAGCAATCCGCCTCTTTTTTGCTCGCGTCCAAAAACTTCCCCGGCAAGTCGGAGCGCAAGCTCGGTTTTGCCAACGCCGCTTGGACCCACGAACAGGAAGCTCCCCATGGGGCGGGAAGCGATGGAAAGTCCGGCGCTACGCCTTCGCAACGCGTCCACGACCTCGACAATAGCGCGATCCTGTCCGATGATGCGGCTGCGTAATCGTTCTGGAAGCCCGGTCAGTACGCTGCCTTCAAGCGTCACGAGCAGGTGTTCAACCGGGATTCCCGCCATCCGGCTTGCGACCGTGGCAACTTCCCGGTCACTCACGGAGGCAATCGGCACACGCTCATCGGCGCTGCTCATGATGGTTTCCAGTTCGGCTTGGGCGCGGCGCTCTTCCTCTTTCAGGGTCAAGGCTTCGTCAAAGCGTTCGGCTTCGACTGCGCGCTGTTTGCGTTTGCGGAGAACCTCGAGTTGCTGCCGGCCTTCACGGATGGCATTGGCAAGCGCGGTGTCTGCGTGCGCAATGCGTACGGTTGCCGCAGCCTCATCGAGCAAATCAATGGCTTTATCCGGGAAAAATCGGTCGGTGAGGTAGCGGTCCGCAAGCGTCACTGCGGTTTTCAAGGCTGAAGCGGTAAACGCCACCCGATGGTGCTTCTCGTAGGTTTTTGCAAGTCCAGTAAGAATCTCAAGCGTTTCGCCCGTACTTGGTTCGGAGATTGTGATCGGTTGGAATCTCCGTTCGAACGCCGGATCGCGTTCAATGTACTTCTTGTAATCATCCTCGGTCGTCGCCCCGATGAGCTGGATGATCCCGCGGGAGAGCGCGGGCTTGAGCATGTTGCTTGCATCAAGCGACCCCGAGGCGCTGCCGGCTCCGATGATCGTGTGGATTTCATCAATAAAGAGGATGACGTCCCCCCGTTTTTTCACCTCCTCGAGGATTTGCTTGAGTCGCGCTTCAAATTCTCCGCGAAACATCGTGCCGGCAACGAGCAGTCCCAAGTCGAGCATGAGCAGACGTTTGCCAACGAGGGTCTCGGGCACCGTTCCGGCTTGGAGGCGTTCGGCGAGCCCTTCAACGATCGCGGTTTTCCCCACCCCCGGTTCTCCGAGGAGCAAGGGATTATTTTTTCTCCGTCGGCAGAGGATGGTGATGAGCCGTTCAATTTCCTCCTTGCGTCCGATGAGCGGGTCGCGCTCTTTCAGCGATCCGAGATCTACGGTGAAGTAGTCAAGCGCCGACGCTTCTTCCCGTTGCTCGCGGCGCGTTTCTGATGACGCGGATTCCTCCGCATCGCGACGGATGGTGCGAACCGCTCCTTTGAACTGGTCGGGGAATTTTGCGCTTGAGGAAAGAATGCTCCGGAGCTCCTGACCGAGCCCTTTGGGATTGAGGTGGAGTTCCGAGAGCAGCAGCAGCAGCGGGTGCGGCTGCGGGAGTTCCGGGGCAACGTCCATGAGCGCGGCAAGGAGGTGCTCGGTTCCGACGTAGCGGTGGCGGTAGAGGTGAGCGAACAGCACGGTTTTCTCCAGCACCCGCTTTGCGTCATCGCCGAGTGTGACCTCCGTACCCCCTGCTTTGGAAAGCACGGGGTACTGCTCGTTTACCGTGCGCGCATGGAGGCTATCGAGGAGCTTCCCTCCTTCAATGTTGTGCTTTGCAAGAATTTCCGAACCAATGGAACCGTGCTCGTCAATGAGCGCCAAAAAGAGGAGATCAGAGCCAACAATGAGGTTTTCGTGTTGCTTCGCGTGCTCATACGCGCGCTCAAGGACGTGGCGCAAGTGCTTGGTGAATTTCTCTGTTGGCGCGTTTGGTTGTACAATTGGCATACCGGTACCAAATCTGGTATAATTTGATTTGATCCATGCCCGTCCTGTGAGTAATTCTACAATGAACAGGCGCTGTGCGTCAAAATTTCGATGATCTTCTCGTCACAGGCATCCTACGTCGGCGTTGATATTGGCGCGTCGGCGGCAAAGATCGTTGAGCTTGCCAATGAAGGCAAGCGGCCGCGGTTGGTAAGCTACGGCATCGTTGAGGAGCCGCTTGACGTCGTTGGCACCGTTGATCCCCGTCAGGAACCCGCACGGGTGGGCGCGGTGTTAAAGCAGCTTGTCCGGCAATCGCGCGTGACGACGACAAAGGCCTTTGCTTCGCTGCCGACATTTTCCGTCTTCACCTCGATCTTAAACATTCCGAAAGTCGTCGGCAAAGACCTTGCCGCGGCAGTCCGCTGGGAGGCAAAGAAGATCGTCCCGCTGCCGATTGACGACATGGTGCTGGATTGGAAGCGCCTCGCAGAGGTGAAGCCGAACGTGAAATCCCCGGAGGGCAAAGACGCGCTTGGCGGAAGCCGTATTCTCCTTACTGCCGCAGCAAAGGATCTCGTGAAGAAATACATTGAAGTGTTCCGAAACGCGGGGTTGCAGCTCATGAGCCTTGAGACCGAAGCGTTCGCGCTCATCCGGTCGCTCGTCGGGACGGATACGAGTGTGGTCATGATCGTGGATGTCGGTGCCGTGAATACCGACATCTCGGTCGTTGATCACGGCGTGCCGTTTCTCAATCGTTCCATTGATACCGGTGGGCTTGCGATGACGAAAGCGCTCGCGGAAGGCATGAGTATTTCTGTCGAACAGGCAGAGCAGATGAAGCGGGACCTCGCGGCTGGCAGCAGCGCTGAAGGAGGTACGGAGATCCCGGAGGTCCTTCAAACTGTTGTCGAGCCGATTCTCAATGAGCTTTCGTATTGCGTGTCGCTTTATGAACGACAGCGTCAGGCACTGGAAGGCACCGAAGGATCCCCCGATGGAGCAAAAATTGATAAAGTGGTGTTAACCGGTGGCTCATCAGAGCTCATTGGGCTTTCCCAGCACCTCGCAAAGCGCCTCAACATCCGGGTGGTTGTGGCAAATCCGTGGGCGCGCATCATGGTGCCGAAGGGGCTCGAGCCGGAGCTTGCCAGACTTGGCCCGCGGCTTTCCATCGCGATCGGGCTTGCGATGCGCGACATTGTATGAGCGAAATTAACCTCATGCCAGAACAGGATCGGCAGCGCGAGCAGCGTGAGCGATCAGCGCACGCGGGTCCTGAAAAATCGCCTCTGGTGTCCTACACCGCTGGGCAGCGCGCGCCGAGCAAACCTCTGCCGCGCGGGAATTTTCTCTGGAGATTGTTTGCGCGAAAGCCCAAAGACCTCCCCATGCCAGCGCCAGAAGTTCCAATATCTGAAGCAAGGTCTCACGCAGCCGGAGAGCCCCCTCCACCCCCCAAGGGTAATGGCGCTGGTACAAAGACGGTTGAGGCTGCTTCTGCTCCCCCGCGTCCCCCGACGCCGTCTCCAGAAGGAACGTTGAAAGAGAAGATCACGGCGTTTTTCGGTCAGGGAGAAAAGATTGTGAGACGTTCAAAATCCGAAGAAGAGTTTGGGAAGCCGCCGGTGACGAGTTTGCTTCCAAAAGAGTACCTTCGCTCGAGCCGACACGCGTTGGCGTATATTCAGTTGGCCCTTGCACTGCTTACGAGTAGCGGCATTGTCGCACTGTTGTTCTGGGTGGTCCTTCAGTATGAAATCGCGGTGCGGGCACAGTTAGAGACCCAGAAAAATGAGGTTGCCGTTATCGAACGTGAGATCGCCAGCCGCGGCAAAGCTCGCGGCGAAGCGACGACGCTGCAACGGAGAGTGGACGCCGCGCAGACGTTGCTTGACCGTCACCTCCGATGGACGAAAACACTCGCTTTTCTTGAAGCAAAGACCGTGCCGGACGTGCGGTTTATGACCTTGGCGGTTGATGCCAAGACAACGCGGTTAAGTTTAGACGCGGTGGGAGCGAGTTTTTCTGCTCTCGCGCGACAGCTCGCGCTTTACCAGCAAACTCCGGAAGTAAAAGCGATTTCCATTACGAGCGGCGAGGTGAAGGGAGAGCAGCGCGAGGTCGCGTTTCAGGTCCAGCTTGAGTTGTTCCCGGAGGTGATTCAAGACAGTGTGCAGGAAAAGAAAGAGGAAAAGAAGGTAGAAGAATAGTATGCCTCCACTGCGTGTTGCAAAACCAATTCCCCCGAAGCCCTATTGGCAGTGGTATGAGTATGCGACGTGGCTTGCGGTGCTGCTGGTTTTCGTCGTGTTTGTCGCGGGAGGCTTCTTCCTCAAGCCTCGCGTGGATGAGATTTTTATGCTGAATGCTGGCATTGAGCGCGCAAAGGAGGATGAGCGGATAAAAAAGCAGTCCCTTGAGCGCATTGATCTGCTCATTGCCAATGCGAAAGCGCTCTCGGCGCAAGAGAACGCGTGGCTTGATTATCTGTTGCCGAAAAAACCGGATCTCCCCGGTCTCTTTGTGCAATCCGAACAGTTGACGCAATCAAGCGGGATGCAGTTGCGCTCGCTTGAAGCGGCAGAGCAGGGAGAAAAGCTCGCCGAAGGCCCGCTCGGAGTGCTCTCCTTGCCGTTCTCAATTTCTTATGAGACGTCGGCGCGTAATCCCTACCAAGTGCTCAAGCAATCCCTTACGGCCTTTGAGAGCAATCTTCGCCTCTTTGATATTTTAAGTTTCACCTTTGAAGTGAAGCAGGAGGATGAATCAGCACAAAGCGCCGGAACATCATCGGAGGAGGAGGAAGGGAAGGAAATGGAAATGAAAATCCGCACGTATTACTTTCCGCAGTAGGGAATACCTTGTCTATGGCGGTTGTTCAAAAATCAGCCAGTGGGAAACGGACGATGACGTTATTGGGGCTACTCGTTGTGCTTGTCGGCGTCGCGGTTTGGGTGTTCTTTTTTCGCGGTTCGTCAAGCGCGCCGGCAGGGACTGACGTGTCTGCTCCCGGATCAAAAGCCGAGGCCATTGATCCGGTGATCCGGCGAGAGTTTTTCGCAGACGAGCGGTTCCGGAATCTGAAGATCTACGCGCGCCTTCCGGTGGAGATCGGGTCGTTCGGACGGGAAAATCCGTTTGCGGCAATCGGACAATAATATCCTTACGGTATGGCAGAGCTTCATCCGCTTCTTGAGCTTGCAATAAAGAAACAATTTGTTTCTGAAGAGGCGGCGCGTGAGCTCACAAAAGTGGCGCCCGCCGGCAAGAGCGTCGAGCGGCTTCTTTTGGATAAAAAACTTTTAAGCGAAGAGAAGCTCTTGGCGCTTAAAGCCGAACTCTACAAGCTCCCGGGCATTGATCTTGCCGTCGCGACGATTGAGACGGATATTCTCAAAAGCATTCCGGAAGAAGCCGCGGCAAACTACCGGATGGTCGCGTTTGCCAAACGGGACAACACCTTATCAATCGCCTTGGTTGATCCGCAGGATTTCCGGTCGCTTGAAGCCGCGGAGTTCTTGGCAAAAGAGCAGCACCTTGAGATCAAGTTCTTTATTGCAAGCGAGCGCGGCTTTGAGCTGGTGCTGAAGAAGTACCGCGTGCTCGGCACCGAGGCGAAAGAGGTCATCGGCGAAGCGCAGCGGCAACTGGAGGAACGCGCGGAGCGGCTGGGGGCAGAGAAGTTTGAGGAGGTCATTCGTCAGGCGCCGATTAGCAAGATGGTCTCGATGATCCTCCGGCACGCGCTTGATTCCGGCTCTTCCGATGTGCATATTGAGCCGATGCCGGAGAGCACGCGGGTGCGCTTCCGGCTTGATGGGAAGATGCGGACGGTCTTAAACCTGCCGAAGTTCGTCCACGCCTCGCTTATCTCGCGCATCAAGGTGCTCTCAAACCTTAAAATTGATGAGACGCGAATCCCGCAGGACGGACGGATCAAGTTCGCGATGGAGAAGCGCTCGGTGGACTTCCGCGTTTCCATCCTGCCGCTCGTGGACGCGGAGAAGGTCGTCATGCGGGCGCTCGACACTTCTGGGGGTGTGCTCACGTTTAAAGAGCTCGGGTTTCGGCCGCGGTTTATCACGATCATGCAACGCAATATTGAAAAGCCTTTTGGGATTTTTCTCATCACCGGTCCCACCGGCAGCGGGAAAACCACCACCTTGTTTGCGGCGATTACGGCGCTGAATGCCGAAGATACCTCAATCGTCACACTGGAAGACCCGGTGGAGTACTACATGCCCGGGGTCGCGCAATCCCAGATTAACCCTGATGTCGGACTCACCTTTGCGGCAGGGCTTCGGGCAATTCTCCGGCAGGATCCGGATGTCATCATGGTGGGGGAAATCCGCGATCAGGAAACCGGAGAGCTTGCGATCCACGCGGGACTTACCGGGCACGTTGTCTTTAGCACGCTTCATACCAACGATGCGGTCGGCGCCATCCCGCGACTCATTGACATGGGCATCCAACCGTTCCTGCTTGTTGCCGCGGTCAACATGGTCATGGCCCAGCGGCTTGTCCGACGCATCTGCGACAGTTGCAAGGAGGAGCTGGTCGTGCCAGAAAACATTCGCGCGGATGTTTCTCATGTGCTCAAAGACATTCCGAAATTGCTTCTTCAGGAGACGTTTCAGACCGACGAGCCGCCATTGAAGTTCTACCACGGCCGGGGGTGCAAGCGCTGCGGCAACTCCGGCTATAAAGGGCGCACGACGATTGGGGAGTTTATCGAGATGACCGATGAACTGCGAAAGATTATTCTTGAAGGCAGCGAGAGCCGACGCATGGCCGAGGAGTTTCGTCGGCAGGAGATGACCACCATGCAGCAGGACGGGCTGGTCAAAGTGCTTGAGGGGATCACCACCCTTGAAGAAGTGATGGCAGTGACGAAATCTTAAACCCTACCCGATATCATTATGAAAATTGTCATTGTAGAAGACGACACCTTCCTTGCGCAGATGTATGCGTCAAAACTCAAGCTCGAGGGGTATTCGGTGCTCACCGCCGGCGACGGAGAGAAGGGGGTTGCGATGATCACCCGCGAGCGGCCGGACCTCGTGTTGCTGGACATTGTGCTGCCAAAGATGGACGGGTTTGCGGTGCTCGAGGCCGTTCGGAAAAATCCCGAGACACGCAACATCCCGGTGTTGCTGCTCACGAACCTAAGCCAGAAGAAAGATATTGAACGCGGGTTGGCATTAGGGGCGAATGACTACCTCACGAAGTCGCACTTTGTGCCCACTGAAGTGGCGGAGAAAATTCGCCGTTTCATCGGCGGCAACGACACCGACAGCGCGGAGGCTGCGTGAAATATTGAGACGATAAATATTTAAATTGTCCCGCGTGTGGCACTGTATCGTTACACTGCGAAGACAAAGCAGGGGAGGCTGACAACCGGGATGGTTGAGGCAGGTTCCGAAGAGATCGCGCACGACATGGTTGCCGAGCGCGGTCTTGATCTTGTTGGACTCTCCGAGGTTGCGGCCCCGTCGCGCTTCGGCCTTTCCATGCAGATCGTCGGCCGGATCAAGAGCAAAGACGTCGTCGTGCTCTCCCGCCAGCTTGCGGTCATGACCTCGGCGAACGTCCCGATTGTGCAGGCCTTAAAGATTCTCGTGGATCAGACTGCGCATCCGAGGCTTAAAACCATTGTTTCAGAGATCGGGGATCAGATTGAAGGCGGGGCACGGCTCTCCCAAGCCTTTGGCAACTATCCGGATGTCTTCAGCGATTTTTTTGTTTCCATGCTCAAGGCCGGCGAGACCTCCGGCAAAATTGATGAAGTGTTAAACTTCCTTGCCGATCAGGCAGAGAAGGACTATGACCTCACGAGCAAGGTGCGCGGCGCCATGATCTACCCGATGTTTATCGTTGGTGGGCTCATCGTCGTTGCAACCCTCATGATGATCTTTGTCATTCCGCGCATCACTTCGATCCTGACGGAATCCGGAGCAAAGCTGCCGCTGGCAACACGGATTCTTATTGGTACGAGCAGTTTCATGGCAACGTATTGGTGGCTTCTTGGTCTTCTCGGGGCGGCGTTGTTCGTGGGTATACGGATGTACATCCGAACTCCCGTCGGCAGAATCCAGTGGGATACGCTCAAAATTTACCTGCCGATCTTTGGAAAAATTTTTCGCACGATCTACCTCGTGCGATTCAGCCGGTCGCTGTCCACCTTGCTCGTTGGCGGGGTGCCGATCACCCGCTCCCTTGAGGTCGTTTCCGATGTGGTGGGAAACGCGGTCTACAAAGAGCTCATCCTTGAGACCATGCGCTCGGTCCGAGACGGCAATCCATTGGCAATGCTCTTTCTGGAAAGCCCGCTCGTGCCCATTGCGGTTTCCCAAATGATTAACATTGGCGAGCAATCCGGCAAACTCGATGATGTGCTTACCCGGCTCACGGGATTCTACAACCGGGAGGTCGAGCATCAGGTGGCCAATCTTACCACGCTCATTGAGCCGATCATCATGGTGGTCATGGGAGTAGGGGTGGCGTTGATGATCTCGGCGATCATCCTGCCCATGTACCAGCTTGCGCTCTCGTTTTAATCCTAAGTGTGTTGTTTCACTTGTAGAGCCCGTTGTGATATACTCAATGTTGTGGTCCTGTGGATAACATTAAAACATCTAAATACATGAAGAATCTTTCTATGAAGCACCAACGTGGTTTCAC
>CAZNTM010000022.1:8210-11761 GCA_964576005.1 uncultured Gammaproteobacteria bacterium | reverse complement strand
CAAAGCTGGCCGATCTACGATCATAGTCTCTTAGAGACTATGGAAGTCGCTCTTGTCGTGCAAGTCAACGGCAAGGTGCGCGCGACGCTGACGGTTCCCGCTGGACTGGTACAAGACAAAGCCGAGCAACTCGCTCGGGAAAACGCCCAAATCAAAAAGTGGCTCGATGGCCACGAGATCGCCAAGGTGATTCATGTCAAAGATAAAATTTTGAATTTTGTCCTGCGGTAATGCGCGGGGGTCTACGGCAACGCCTCGATTGCCCGGTAATCAATGAGGTTGGCAAAGCGGTAGAGGACCTCTTTTTGGTCTTTGGGCACATCGCCGATTCGCACTCCAAACCGTTTTTTCAAAACAATATTAAGGCTAATCATTTCAGCGCCGGGCCCGGAGCGGCCCTCGACTTCAAGCGCAGGCAGACCCCTCACCGTTGTTTTTTCTACCATACCGACCCCGGAGATCGGCTCGGTCGCTAATCTGTCTAGCATCTCAATGGCGCGTGTTTCTTCTGCCACTCCTCGATGGTCGAGAATTCCAACCGTGAGGGGATTGCTTGGTGATTCCTCAAGCGTGGTCTTGGCGTACACGCGTTTTGCGCCACTCGGTCTTCCCGGGGTAGTACCATCTGCGATTCCGAGCAGGATATAGTCATTTAATATTTTCCAACCCGCAGGCGCTGGAGGCAGAAAACGGGCGAGCTGTGTTGTTGATCCCGGGGCAACGACCACGGGAAGCTCCGCTGTTGCTTGCTTGGGGCGAGATGGTTCAGAAAGCTTCATGGTCGCAGAAATCTTATTGCGCTGCAAAGAGCTCTCAAGTTTTCCGGCTCCATTTGGGTTAAAGCCATTTTTCACCTCGTCGCCGTCGCTGTACCCGTCGCCGTCGGTGTCTGGAGTGTTCGGATCTGTGCCGTAGCGCGCTTCTTCCTCGTCGGTGAGACCGTCATTATCGTGGTCTGCTGACTCTTTTGATTCTTCGGGAGGAGATTTTGGTCCAAGCAGCTCGGCAAAACTTTTCTTCAACTGCTCGTCTTGTGCCAGTTTGGCAGCAGAGAGCTTAAGCTCTTCAAGGAACTCTTCAAAGGACTTTGCATCCTTTGGTTCTTCAATGACCACCGGCTTGTTGTAGTTTTTTCCAACAAAGGTGACTGTTGCCGCAAGCGTTCCCTCCCGTTCGTCCTTGTTGCGGATTTTAATCAGCAGTTTGCGCAGGAGAAAATCCTTTCTCCCAATCCAAATCTCTCCAGCGATGTCTACATGCTTGCTGGCCTCTGGAATGTTTTTAAGCATCGCGCTGGCCTTTTCTCGCCCTCCTTCAGCGGAACCGAAAAATTGTTGGGGCACCAGCGGGAGGATCTCTGTGAAGTATTGCTCGATGCCTGCATAGTCCGGAGCGATCGCGTAGTGATACGTTTTTGTTCCATCTATGGCTTCTTCAAGGAGCGTGGAAGTTACCGTAACGATCGCGGCTCTTTTCCATGCTTGGGTAAACTGTTCTTCGTTTGCGAGGATTTCTTTTTGCAGTTGCTCAACATCCGGCTGGGCTGGAGTTTTTGGCACAAAGCCCTGAAGCATTTCCTTTGTTTTCTCATCGAAACGAACCCACTGCCCCTTTAAGGGCTCGAGGAATGAATCAAGAATTGGCCCGAGGTTGGCCCATTGTACTGTTTGGGCATTTGGGGTAATGGAAAGCGTATTGAGTCTAAGGTAGGTTGCTTTTTCAAAAGTTTTTTCTTCAAGGAGCAGTTCTCCACTGCCAAAACTGGAGGTGTTGAAAGTAAATCTCGCCGTGCCGACAAATCGCCGTTGTTTAAGATCCCGGACATCCATGGCGCCGTTCATCTCGAATGTCGCGCGGAAATCCTCTGGAGCAGGTGCTTTCTTCGCGCCGGTAACCTCGAGTTTTGTTTCGTACTCCAGGGAGGTTACGTCGGCGCTGCTGTGCTCCATCATTTTTCGGATCACTTGCTCTGGCGTGAGCTTGGGTTGGAGGATGGTGCGGTAGGCGTAGTACCCTCCGCCGCCAATTGCGGCCACTCCAAGAAGGGCAGCCGAGGCAATCGCGATTTTGGCTGTAAAGGTCATGCCAACCGCGGCGATGGCAGACGTCGCTTGAGCCGCTGCTATGGGACTAGCGGCGTCTGTAAGCGCGGCGCTCACGTCAGCAAGCTGCCAACCGTTCTCAAGGAGCGCGCGACGGATCGCCTCATCTGCGACACCGCGGCTGCGTTGAGCCGCGATGTAGTCGAAGAGCGCGTCGTTCGTTGCCATAGCGTTACGCCTTTGTTCGTTAGGCGCCGGTGTGTTGCTCTGCGAACTCCCCGGCAATCGGGAGTTTGATCCGTTTGCCTTGAAGCGTGCTGATAAGCATGACGATCCAGAGGACAAGGGCGACGGGGACGAGCAGGGCGCCGAAGAGCCAGCCAAGGATCGGAATCATGCCGCTGACAATTTGAACAACGACGATTGCGCCGAATGCGGCGGTGGATTGCATCGCGTGGAAACGGACGGTGCGATTTTCCTTTTCAACGAGCAAGAAAATGATTCCCGTGAGCACGCCGAGGAGATAGCAAAGAGCGCTTGCGACGTTTTCCGGCAGTCCGGTTGAGGTTCGCGGGGTCGCCGGTACAGTCCCCGATGGCATCGGTGAGGGCATAGAGTATGAATACTTTATTTTAAGTACAGATCAGCTACACTATAGCATATGGATAGACAGCGAGGTAAGACAATCCCCGATGGGTGGGATGATATCGTCAGTCGGGCCCCCGATGGCGGGTTGTTGCAATCACGCGCGTGGGGCGCGTTTCAGGAGGCGCTTGGGCGGCAAGTCGCCTTCCTACGAATTACGAATGAAAACGAATCTACGAATATGGGGGCACAGACGCTTGTTGTTGAGAACCGTTTGCCGATGGGATTGAGTTATGTCTATTCTCCTCGTGGGCCTCTTTTTTATGCCCTGAGCGGTGTTGAAGGGCTACCAAGAGTTTCGACAAGTTCAGCTAGTAACTTTAGTGACTCTCTCTCTGCGTTCGCCACAGAAGTGCGCCGGAGATTTCCCAAAGCAATCTTCTGGCGCATCGAACTACCATACGAAATTACTGATTACCAATTACTAATTACTAATTACCGCGCGGTTCGGGCGCCTCGTGATATGCAGCCGTCAACGACCTTGGTGATTGATCTTAGAAAGAGCGAAGCCGAACTTCTTGCCGCGATGAAGCAAAAGACCCGCTACAACATCGGGGTAGCGAATCGGCATGCGGTTACCGTGCGCACGCTGGAGCACAGCGATGATCTCATTGCTTTTGGAGCGCTCCTGCGCCTCACCGCGGAACGCGACCGCTTTAGCCTCCACCCGCACGAGTACTACCGGAAGATGTTCGCCACTCTGGCCCCGGAGCGTCTTGAGCTTTTCATTGCTGAACACAGCGGCGTGATGCTCGCGGTGGCGTTGGTCGCCTTTTTCGGCGGCCGGGCCTACTACCTTCATGGCGGTTCCTCTTCTGATCATCGCGAGGTGATGGCGCCGTATCTTCTCCATTGGGAAATCAT
>CAZNTM010000022.1:0-8110 GCA_964576005.1 uncultured Gammaproteobacteria bacterium | reverse complement strand
CCGGCGTGACGCGCTTCAAAACTGGCTTTGCACCCAACACAAAACCCACGACCTTTGTGGGGACGTGGGATGTGGTGTTGCGGCCAGTGTTGTATCGAATGTATCGGGCTGGTGCTCGAATCAGGAATTAGGAATATTCTTGATTCTTTTCGGAATGCTGCAGCGCCGCAATGAGCTCATCGAGGTTGCCGTCCATGATGCCGGCAATGTTGTGGAAGTTCTCGTTGATGCGGTGGTCGGTGACGCGGTCCTGCGGGAAGTTGTAGGTGCGTGTTTTTTCCGCGCGTTTGGCGCTGCCAATTTGCGAGCGACGCGCGGCATCGCGCTCGGACTGTTTTTTTTCGGTCTCCAGAGCGAGCAGACGCGAGCGCAGCACAGAGAGCGCGCTCTCGCGGTTTTGAATTTGAGAGCGTTCATCCTGGCAGCTGACGACCATGCCGGTGGGGATGTGGGTGATTCGTATTGCCGAATAGGTGGTGTTCACGCTCTGGCCGCCGTGGCCGCGCGCGGTGGAGGTTTCGATCTTTAAATCTTTGGGTTCGAGTTTAATATCCACGGCTTCGGCTTCCGGCAGCACGGCGACACTTGCCGTGGAGGTGTGAATGCGGCCGCTTTTTTCTGTTTCCGGGATCCGCTGCACGCGATGCACCCCAGATTCGTACTTCAACGCTTTCCATGCGCCTTTGCCTTTGATTTCCACGAGCGCGTCTCGGATGCCGCCTGCATCAGTCCGGTCGCTTGAAACAAGATAGGTGTTCCATCTTTGGCGCTGGGCGTACCTAAGATACATCCGTAAAAGTTCTGCGGCAAAAAGTCCTGCCTCATTTCCGCCAGTGCCGGCGCGGATTTCCACGATGACATTTTTTTCGTCCAGCGGGTCGGCAGGGGTGAGTCTTGTGGCAATCTCTGCTTTGAGTTTCTTCGCAGCAGCTCGGTACTGCGGCAGTTCTTCTTCAGCCAACTCGACTAGTTCTCGGTTGGTTTCTGATGCCACGATGCTCTCCTGCTCGGCGATTTCTTTGTTCACATGGTTGAGTTCGTCAACCATCGCAAGCATTGCTTTCACTTCTGTATATCGTTTATTCAGTCGTCCAAGTTCTTCGTGATTTTTCAGTACGACAGGACTGCCAAGTTTTTCTTCCAGCTCGCGTTTTTCTTTTTGCAGTTTTTCGATGGCTTGCGTGTCGGCCATATTTCTTTTTTTGGAGTTAGTCTTCACGACCCCGTCTGTCAGTTCACCCGCGCACACGCTCCGTGTTCAACGACTGCGGGAAATTTTCTCCTCCGACCACGGTCGGAGGTCGCTCGTGCGTAACTCGTCCTCCCCGACTTCGGTCGGGAAGTCCTCACACAGTACTGGGCTCGCTCAAAATTTCTTGACGCAGTCTGGGAACACTGCGCTATCGTGCGCTTGGTGAATCTGCCAGACGGGGATTCGATCGGGGCAGCGGTTCTTTTTTCACAGTGGCAACCCTTGCCGACTGGCCCTCTGGCGACCATAGCGAAGCGCTCCCAGCCCGCCAGTGATTTCGTAGCAAAAGTGACTCCGAAGGAGTCATCCCGAGTCAGATCGAGGGAACTCGTTTCGGTCATAGAGCGAGATCCTTCGACTTGGCTCAAGATGACACTGCGGTGTCAGTTACGGTTTTTGCGTGAAACGAAATCGCGGCGGGCGTCGAGCACGGAGCGTGTCGCCAAGGGACAGGCGGCGGGTGGCCTCATGTGGCTCGCGCTACTCCGCCACTTCCTCCTCTGCCTTGGGTCCCTTCGCAGCTCTACGAACACGCAACGCTGTGCGCTTCACGGCGCGTCCCTTGCGCGTGGCAGCGGTCGTTGCTTTGAGGTCAACGCGGCGTTGGAATTTGTCCACGCGGCGGGCAGTGTCTACGAGCTTCTGCTTACCGGTGTAGAACGGATGGCAGGCAGCGCAGACCTCAATGTGCATCGCAGGCACGGTTGAGCCGATGACGTATGTTTTTGAGCACGCGCACGTGATCGTGGCTTGGGGGTGATACTCGGGATGGATGTTGGGTTTCATAACGATCTGGGATATGGGGCTGGTATCAGGTATCAAGGGTATGGCGATGATAGCGGATGTGATCTCATTTGACAAGGATTTTTGCTGCCTAAATTTCCCAGACCATTATAAAGGGCGTGTCACCGAATAAGGATTTTCGTCATTGCGAGGAGCGCCTTTAGCCGCGAGCGAAGCGTGGCGGGACGAAGCAATCTCTCGAAATGCTGGGGATTGCCACGCCCCTTCGGGGCTCGCAATGACACAAAGTGCATTCGGCGACAGGCTCATAACAGAAACCGGGTAGGCGCGAACGGAAACATACACACGTTTTGCACCGCCCGGTTCGCTTTATTCAGGCACTGTCCTCCTTTTATAAACAGCTTATAAACTCTGGGAAAAACAGAAAAATTTGACATTCCGGGCTTGGGCGAGTATCATAATGTCCCAGTTGTGGAAAACTCGTAGAAATATGGCAAAAAATCTCGGCAAACACTGGATGAAGCCGTTTATTGCACCAAAGAACGTCACCATCGTGGCGATCCTTTGCCTTGATGTGACGCGCTATGATGGCCTGCCCGAGAGATAATCCAAATACGGTAAGTTACGCAAACCTCGGAGCTGGCCACGAACAAGGCCAGCTCCGCTTCGTTTCATGGGGATCCTTGGCGCAAGTTCTGAAAAGAGGAAGGGATTTGCGGGAGGGATTCACAAATGAAATGGCCGGGTAGCTTAAGGTTCGGGGAGAGGGGCGAGGAGGCCTCATCCCCAGCGGAAAAGCGCCTGCTGGATCTGATCCCGGGAGATGTGGGTTCAAAGCCCATCCTGGCCGCCAAGTGAATCTGGAGGGACTCGATGGTCGAGTTCCTTGACATAATGAAGTTAACTAGATCAGGGACTGGTGCGGACAGGGAAGGAGTAGCGAGTATGTCCTGTCATGCACAGGCTCGGGTGTTCTGTCACATCAACCGGAGACGTGCGCCGTACGCGCTCGTTGGCATCCTTCACCACGTCACGAAGCGGACGCCAACGGACCGCATCGTGCAGCGCGTCCAACAGGAGCTCAAGGGCATGAGGCACGTCGGTGCCCTGCTCGTCATCGTCGCAGACGATTCGATCTGTCTTCGAGGGGCGCTCGAGACTGGGTCCGAGGATATCGTCATTGATCTCGCGGCTAACTGGTTCATGCACGCAGAACGCCGCGATGACGCGGTCGTGATTCGGTGAAGGGGGTTGGGATGAGCGCCGCAATGTTTGCTCCAATGCCAAGCGGGTTGTTGAAGATCGTTGCGAGGCTTAAGGAAGTCCGCGACGATACTTCCGATCTGCAGGTACTGGGTTTCGCGCGGGATCAGCTCTGGCAGCTTCAGCGCGATGGCGTCACGAATACGAAGAAGCTCGCGAGTATCTTCGTATTCACGCCCGGAGTGCCCGCTGAGGTTCACCGCCTCGCGGACATGAAACGAAGGGCGTGGATGCTGGCGGTGATTCAGAATTCCGGCCTCGAGCTTCACAACCGCGGCATCTGGATCGTCCGGCCGCGACTCAAGTAAGGTCTCTGCGCGCACCGCTGGGGGGGTGCGTCACAAGGCTTTCAGGGCGCTGTACGATGTGGTTTTTCGCCACACCGTCCAGCGCCTCTTTTCATTTCCGCCGGCAGCAGCATTGACTTTTTTAAGTGTGTTTTGTATACTCGCGGCCAGTCTAAGGAGGTGGACATTGAAAAGTTTCTTCACGCCGACGGAGGTCGCCCGGCTCATCGGCATTTCCTACCGGCAAATCCAGTACTGGGACAAGACGAGCTTCATCAAGCCTTCATATCGGCGGCGGGGCAGGTACCGGCTCTACACATTCAGCGACCTCGTCCTCCTGCGGATCGTGAAGCTTCAGCGAGAACATGGAGCTTCGATCCAGCGGCTCCGGAGATTGATCAGGTCGCTCAAGGGGCTCCTGCCGCGATTCCAGCATCCGCTCGTCGAGGCAACGTTTCTCATGGAGGGCGAACGCGTCCTCATCATGAGCGGCGACATCCTCATGGACCCGGCAACTGCTGGGAGCTACATCCGCTTCGACGTGCGGTCGCTCTGCGAGGAAATCAACAAGGCGTTCCCGGATCGGTCGGAAACCCCGCGATCGGCCGCTGCGTAAGCCCCGGCTCGCGGGGAAACGTTGCACGCGATGCACCCATCTACAGGGGTTGGATGGGCGCTTTTTTTGTTAAGTTAAGGAGGTTCTCGACTTCCCCCGACCTCGGTCGGGGTTCGCTCGAACAATATTTTCGTAGTATTCGTAGTGCTTTTCCGCCAGAGGCGGATCTGCCTTTGGCATGACGTAGTTTCGTAACTGCTTGCTGTCGAGTTTCTCGAGTGCTATGGTGAAGATGGCTTCATGGTCTCGGGACGAGGTTTTGGGATACCACATTTTTTTGGGAGCTCTACATCATCGCCGACCGTGGTCGGACGATTGCGGGCACCCACCTGGCATTCAGCCAGAATACTCCCCCGAGGGCTGAAGCCGTTTTGGTTTTAAATTACTTTCACCGGAGTTGTTTGGAGCATCGTCAAGATCAGCCGCAGTGTGCGGTTGAATTTTTTTGAAAAGAGTTTTTCAGGGTAGAGTTCAATCAGCCGGAGCCCAGTACGTTTACAGAAGTTACGTTTACGTTTGATAATTTGGTCGTACTCTCGCATCTCGCCGTGCAGGCCAAAAAATTCGATCCGGGCGTCACCGATTGAAAAATCGGCAGTCATTTTTGTTTTGCCATATCGCACATGTCGTTCATGTGCGATATGGCATTTAAAGAGTAAGTCGTCAATTATTTTTTCCGAGAACGAATCACAAATATGACCGTCTTTAGCAGCAAGCCTCTGAGAGAACACAACGAGGTTTGGAGTAAACCCAGCGGCGCGTATTGCGCTGTTCCAGTTACCAAATTCTTTTTGATATTGGCGGTATTGATTAAACTCTCGTTTAAGAGGGATTCTCTGATGCTTCTTATAAAAGGATTGAATTTTACTGAGCAATTCTTTGCGTGAGTACGGTCTTATCCAAAATGGCGCGAGGGTTTTTCGGGCGTTCACACCGAGCTGGTGTCGTCGTTGAGTTGTGTATACTTTTGCTGCATACCTTTTCCAGATTGCGCGTCGTTGCTCAGGAGTGGGGTGGATATTAAGGGTCCAAAGATGCGCTGACCCAAGACTAATGCCGAGTTCCTGTGCTAGTTCTCGATGCGTCAAACCGGATTTCCGTAGCATTCGCGCTCGCTTTTTAGTGTCATACGGATGACGCCGATAGTTTGGATGCTTGGCGGTAATCATAGAAATAGTATACCATCTTTGACGCGGGCCGTAGTATAATGGTAGTACACAAGGCTGGGGGTCTTGATGCCCGGGTTCGATTCCCGGCGGCCCGAATGAACGAAGTAAATGAGGGCTGCGGGAATTGAACGAGGAGGGGCGACGGGGAGGGAGCAACCGGGACCTCCCCGTGGAGGAAAACAGTGACCCCGCCGTTGGCGGGGGAGCGTTAGAAACCGTGGGTTTCTAACTCGGTGAAATTCCCGGCGGCCCGAAAGAAGGGAAACAAAAGACCGGCTCATCGGCCGGTGTGTGGTTTCGGAGATCCTTCACTACGTTTTAGGATGACGATTTGGAGCGCGTTTCAAGTTTGCCACTCTTCAAGCATTTCGTGCAGATTTTCCATTTTTTTCCGGCGATCCACTTTGTCTGCAAATTCAAGTACTGTTTGCGTTTCGTGGCAACCATGGAGTGTGAGCGGCGGACAGAGCTCTTTGGCCCCCGGCCGCAGAAGTGACAACGACGACCGGACATAGCGTGAGAATCTAGAATTTAGAAAGTAGGATCTAGAATTATGTAACGTAACGATAACGTAATCATTACAACGTGTCAATGCGTGCACCCGTTATCATATTTGTATATTTGTAGAAATTTGTAGATTTGTAATTTGCTGTGAATTTTCTTTCTGACCCTTCTTCGTTCGGCGTCTGGATTGCGGCGATTTTATTGTCGCTTTCGGTGCACGAGTTTAGTCACGCCGCAGTCGCGAAGCTTCTTGGCGATGACACGGCAGAGCAACAAGGGAGACTCACGTTAAATCCGTTATCACACGTGGACTACCTCGGGCTTTTCATGTTGGTGGTGGTTGGCTTTGGGTGGGGAAAGCCGGTGCCGTTTGATGAGACGCGACTCCGGTATCCGCGCCTCGGTCCTGCGTTGGTTGCGGGCGCTGGACCGCTGTCGAATCTTTTGTTTGCGCGGTTTGTTCTCTTTGTGAGCGGGGTATTTTCGTCCGCCGGAGTTTTTGCCAGCAGCCACCTTCTGATTGCGTTTTTTCAGATGCTCGTGCTCATCAATCTCGGACTCATGATGTTTAACCTGCTGCCGATCCCGCCACTTGATGGGTCAAAGTGGCTCTTTGCGCTCCTTCCTGATCGTCTCTGGAAAACGCGGGCCTTTTTGGAGCTCTATGGTACCTTCATCCTCTTGGGGCTGCTCATCGTTGACTCGCTGTTTGATGGCGTGATCTTCCAGACGATTTTTCGGTCCTTCCTTCGTGTTATCATGCAGTGGATCGCGTAAGGGTTGACGCATATCAGGTATTCTGTTAAAGTCTGCGTCACTGAATCAACTATGCCAACGATTAACCAGCTCATCCGGAAGGGACGGCGACCATTGCGCAAACTTTCAAAGGCGCCGGCGATGCAGTTTGTCATGAATACGCTCAAGCGCCGACGCTTGAACGCGCCGCATGGGCGGCCGTTTCTTCGCGGGGTGTGCCTGCAAGTAAAGACGATGACGCCCAAAAAGCCAAACTCGGCAATCCGGAAAATTGCGAGGGTGTTGCTTTCCAACGGCTTGGAAGTGACCGCGTACATCCCGGGCATCGGCCATAATCTCCAAGAGCACTCGATCGTGATGCTTCGGGGCGGCAGGGTGAAGGATCTTCCCGGCGTGCGCTACCACATTGTCCGCGGGGTCTACGATACTCAAGGGGTGGCGAACCGCAAGCAGGGGAGAAGTTTGTACGGGGCGAAACGGCCAGCATGAGTCTCCGGGTAATTCGTAATTGGTAATTGGGTAATTCTTGGTTCGTGACTCGTCGCCGTAGAATTACCTAACTACTAGTTACTCAATTACTGTCCGTTATGCGCGGTAAAAAAGCAATACGACGATTGATTGCACCAGACCCGAAGTTCCATAACGCCGAGGTGAGCAAGTTTATCAATTACCTCATGCGGCGGGGGAAGAAGACGGTCGCCCAGAGGATCCTCTACGGCGCGTTTGATATCATGAAGGAGAAAACGCAGCGCGAGCCGGTGACGGTTTTTGAAGAGGCGATGCGCAACGTTTCTCCGGTGGTTGAGGTGAAGAGTCGGCGCATTGGAGGCGGCAATTACCAGATTCCCATTCCGGTGCGCGGTGATCGGCGGTTCACCCTTGCCTCGCGTTGGATGATCGAGGCTGCGAAGAGTCGCAAGGGCAAGCCGATGGCGCAGCGGCTCGCCGAGGAGTTCCTCGATGCCCTGAACAATCAAGGCATCGCGATCAAGAAAAAAATTGATGTGCACCGCATGGCAGAGGCGAACAGAGCGTTCGCACACTTCGCAAGATAAAAAATACAAATCTACAAATTTGTACAAATATACAAATGCACGATGATGCCGGCAAAGTGGTGGAGCCAGCACTAAGCTACCGAATTATCGGGGTCGTCTTCGATGTCTTTAACACCCTTGGTTACGGGTATCAAGAAAAGTACTATCAGCGAGCGATTGCAGCGAGTCTCAGAAAAAATGGGCTGCTTTTTAGCGAACAAGTATTTGCGCCGCTGGAATATCGGGGAGAGAGAATCGGGTCGTACTTTTTTGACTTCCTCATCGAGGGGAAAATTGTGCTCGAGTTGAAGCGTGCGGATCGTTTTTCAAAAAGTGCTATCGATCAGGTATACGCTTATCTGAAAGCAGTAAAGCAGCAACTCGGCATTATCGTCATCTTCACTTCAAAAGGGGTGCGGTTTAAGCGAGTGCTGAACATTCAATAGGCCGTAGACAATTTGTATATTTGTAGCGATTTGTACATT
>CAZNTM010000021.1:0-12246 GCA_964576005.1 uncultured Gammaproteobacteria bacterium | reverse complement strand
AAAGAGCGCGGGAAGCTCACGGTGTTGGGTGTTGGCACGGTAAAAATCACGAGCAAGCTTGCAGGGCACCTCGGGCCGTTTGTGATAAGCTCGCTCTCAACGGTGTCCGCGCGCGCGTGGGAGAAACTCACCGGCGCTGAAATCCTCGAGTGCTTTGGAAACATTGCCTGCTCATTGCCGGCGTTTTCAGCAGGGTGGTACCTTCTTGAACTCGTTGATGCGCTGACAAAAGAAAATCATCCGGATGAGAAATTGTGGGAGCTGCTCTGCTTTAGTCTTCGCTCGCTTCACCAAGGCGCTCATCCGAAAAACATTGCTTGCGATTTTGAAACGCGCGTTTTAGCCATTCTTGGCGAACGGCCGCCGTTATTGGAGCACGTCGGTCGCGAGCTGAAGAGTTTCCGCTTCTTCTCCGCTGCCAGCCCAGGAATGCAACGTTCGCCGCGTCGTCTTACCTCCGCATCGGCGGGGGTTGCGAAAGTTCTCCTGCTGGGATAGAGTCAGGGCCATCACGGGTCTGCACTCTTAACAACTCAAGGGGAGGTGTTTCGTGGATAAATTAAAGGTGATCTCGGGTGGCATGCACCCGAGACTCACCGGTCGCATCTGTGCGAATCTCGGGGTTGCGCCAACAAGAGCGCTCGTCGGGTACCACAGTGACGGCGATGATAATGTCCAGATTCTCGAGAGTCTCCGCGGGACAGACGTCTTCATCGTCCAGCCCTTCGGGAAACCGTCCTCAATCTGGCAGAAGCAGCTTTTAGTCTTGATCGAGGCAACCCGACGGGCGTCAGCAACGCGTGTTACCGCCGTCATTCCCTACTGGGGCGGGGCGCGTCAGGATCGGAAAGACAAGCCGCGGACGCCCATCACCGCGAGACTTGACGCCGATCTTCTCGTCGCCGCGGGGGTTGATCGGGTGCTTCTGCTTGACGTGCACGCGCCGCAAGAGGAGGGGTTCTTCCCGAATCGAATCGGCGTGGATCACGTGAGCGCGTTTCCGATCATCGCAACACATCTCAAGCGTGAGGGAGTCCGCGGCGTTGTCTTCGCAGGTCCGGATGGGAATGCCACGAAGCGGTTTGCCATTCCGTATCTCGGAGTCTGCGAGGAATCGAAGCTTGCGACGATCGTCAAGGGGAGGCTAAGCGGGACGGCGGTGGAGAAGCTCTTCGCGCTCGGCGATGTGGCTCATCAGCACGTCATCCTCGTGGATGATATGGTGACGAGCGCCGGTACGATGATCAACGCGATCCTCGAGTTCAAGGAGAAGGGGGCGCTCTCCTTCGACATCATCAGCACGGATGCGCTCTTCATCGGGGAGGCGTTCGCCCACCTCATGAGCCCGCTCGTCCAGCGGGTGATCGTGACCAACTCACTGCCGACGAGCGTCGAGGGCATGCGCTGTCTCGGCGCTAAAGCCACGATCGTAGACGTGGCTCCTCTGCTCGCGGCGGTCATTAAAAATATCCACGCCGATCAGTCGGTGGGATCACTGCTCGAGGTGAGTTCGTGGGCAGAAGCTCCGGTGGGAGTCGTTTCGCCCGAGGACAATGACTCCCCGTCGGTTCCTCTCTGGGAGGCGCTCGCACCGCATCTTGAGCGTATCGCTCTCGGGAAGGCGAAGTAGGTAGGCGTCATGGATAGGAAGATGGCTCGATCCTTGGGGGCAGGATCGAGCCGGTTTTTATTGCCAAACGTTTTGAAATATGGTATTGTTTATTTCATGTATCGCACGCTTCGCTGCGGGGAAGTGCGGCCGCTTCACGCAGGATCAACGCACACGCTTTCTGGCTGGGTCAATCGTCGTCGGGACCACGGCGGCGTCGTTTTTTTAGACCTTCGGGATCGCACCGGGATTACCCAAGTGACGTTTCGCCAAGAGGTTTCCAAAGCCGCTTGGGAGCTTGCAAATACTGCCCGAGCCGAAGACGTGATGAAAGTGCGCGGTATCGTAGAGCGCCGGCCAAGCGCCATGGTCAATGAGAAGATTCCGACCGGCGTGGTTGAGCTCTCTGTCCAAGAGGTGGAGTTTCTCTCCCGCGCGAAGACGCCGCCGTTTGAAGTTGTCCTTGATGCGAACCAAAGCGGTTCGCGCTCGAGTACGCGCGAAGAGCTTCGGATGACATACCGCTATCTTGATTTTCGCTCTGGCCGGCCGTATCGGAATCTCGTGGCTCGCCATCAGGTCATCGCGCACATCCGCAATTTTTTAATGCAGCACGGGTTTATCGAGGTGGACACTCCAATGCTAACAAAGAGCACGCCTGAAGGCGCGCGGGATTACTTGGTGCCATCTCGGCTCCATCCCGGAAGCTTTTACGCCCTGCCGCAATCCCCGCAGCAGTTTAAACAGTTGCTCATGGTCGGAGGCATTGAACGGTATTTTCAAATTGCGCGCTGTCTTCGGGATGAAGATGCGCGCGGCGATCGTCAGGCAGAGTTTACCCAGCTTGACCTTGAGATGAGTTTTGTGGATCAAAAGGAAATCCTTGACCTCATTGAAGAGCTCTTCACAGGCATGGTGAGGGAGTTTTTTCCGCACAAGAGAGTTGCAAAATCTCCATGGCCGCGGCTTTCCTACGAGCAAGCCATGGCAAAATACGGTAGCGACAAACCAGACCTCCGATTTGGTCTGGAGATTGAAGATGTCTCATCGCTGCTTGGCGATACGGCATTTGCTCCTTTCCGCAGCGCATTAGAGAACAGCGGGGTCATCCGGGCAATCCTAGCGCCGGCGGGACGCGAGAAACTTTCGCGCTCCTCGCTTGGCCAACTTGCGGCTGCGGCAAAAGCCGAAGGGCTTCCGGCATTAGGCGAGATATTCCTCGATGCAGACGGAGTTCATTCTCCACTGGAAAAGCATCTTGGGCAACAGACGCTTCAGGGAGTTGTTCAACGTCTCGGGGGAGAGGTTGGGGATCTCGTCCTGCTCGCCGCGGGTCCGGCGCGCACCGTTGCTTCAGCACTTGGGAGTGTGAGAACCCAGCTTGCCCACTTGCTTTCACTGGTACCGGAGGATGTGCTCGCGTTTGCCTACATTGTGGATTTCCCGTTGTTTGAGCCGGACAAAGTGGAGGGCCACTTCGCGCCTTCGCATCACATGTTTACTGCGCCCAAAGAGGAGGACTATAGTCTCTTAGAGACTATGCCGGAGCGGGTGCGGTCGTATCAACATGATCTCGCCTTAAACGGCTATGAAATTGCCGGCGGCTCTATTCGTATTCATGACCGAAAAATTCAGGAGAAGATTTTTGACCTCATCGGTTTTTCGTCAGAGCGCAAAAAGTTTTTTGCTCACATGCTCGAAGCGTTCGAGTACGGCGTGCCGCCGCACGGCGGGATCGCTCCGGGCATTGATCGGTTCCTCGCGATTCTTCTTGATGAGCCAAACATCCGCGAGGTGATCCCGTTTCCTAAAACCGGCGACGGCCGTGATCTGCTCATGGGCGCTCCTGCCGCCGTTGAATCCGAGCAGTTGAGGGAGTTGCATATTAAGATCGCTAGGTCCTGAACGTTTGTGCAGGACAAGGGCGTTGACGAGGCCGTCAAGGTTATGGAGCAGCCAGAAGGGTGCAAACAGATTCGGGGGATGTACCAATGAGGGCTGCCTCTGCCAAGGGTTGACAGTGTATCGTATAGTATATACAATAGAATATGGTGGTCTTGCCGGCACCAGTTGCGTTTCAGTGGAATCGGGGAAACCAGGGGAAGAACCTTGTCCGCCATAACGTTTCGGATGCGGAGTCTGAAGAAGCATTTTTTGACCCTGGGAAAAAAATCCTCCGAGATGTTCTGCACTCCGGTAAGGAACGACGGTTTATCCTTCTCGGGGCGACGAAGGTCGGGCGAAGACTCTTTATCGCGTTTACGATTCGTCACAAAACTATTCGCATTATCTCCGCTCGCGATCTTAACTGTAAGGAGTACAATCTCTATGAAAAAGAAGCTTAAAATTCCGAAGTTTGCGGGTGAGACCGCAGAGCGGAAGTTCTGGGGTGACTTCGATTTGTCGGCATACTTTGAACCGGAGGACTTTGTCGGTGCGGCATTCCCAAATCTCAAACCAACCTCTCGCGCCATTTCGTTGCGTGTCCCGGAGTTTTTACTCATGCGGCTCAAAGAACAGGCGAATGAGCTTCACGTTCCCTATCAGTCGCTCATGAAGCGATACATAGCCGAGGGCGTGGTCGAGCGACAATAGTTGCTATGCGTTTGAGTGCGCTTCAGAAGCAGCTTGTTCTCCTGTGTCTTGATCGAGCAGCAAAGTGCGGGCGGTCAGTGTTCGATAATGTCTACGAACACGATCATCCAAGTGCGCCACGCAAAACTGCGCAAAACGTCGTCACCAAGGCGCTGGAAAATCTCATTGATAAAGGATTTCTGGTGGGGGAAGGAGTGCGCACGCCCAAAAGATGGTATATTAAGGCGGTGCGGTTGACGGCCGTAGGAAAGAAGCTCGCGAGGAAGTTGAGAGGAGAACAGTTGAGCATGAAATTGAAATAATGCAGAAGCTAAGCTTCTGCAGAAGCTTAGCTTCTGCGGCGCGGCTCGAAGAATATCATTTCTTTACGCATCTACTTACTACTAATTACTCACACGTATGGTATCGAAGCGTCTTCTCAATACGTTGGCAAAAGCGAAGGCAAAATACAAAGTGGTCGGACACAAGACCGTGTTCACCGCGTATGACCTCGCCAACACGCTGAAGCGAAAACTTGGCACCGTGGCCAAGACCGTGCTTGTCAAAGCGGACAAGGGCTTTACGCTGTTCGTGCTGCCCGGAGATCGCCGAGTGGATCTCAAGAAAGTGAAGAAGCTCCTTGGAGCTAAAAACGTGGGGCTTTCCACCGAGCGAGTGCTGACGACCAAGCTTAAAGTCAAACCCGGAAGTATTTCGCCACTCTTGCTCAAAGGCACCGAGGGGATCGGGGTGATCGTGGATCAATCGCTCAAGGGCGCCAAAAAGATTCTCACCGGCGCCGGCACGTTTACGGATTCCCTTGAGATGAGTGCGAAAGAATTGGTCCGGCTGGCAAAGGCGACCTTGGCGGATATTGGGGAGAAACCAAAGGGGAAAGGCAAACGGAGAAAGTAATCAGTAACTGGTTACTAATTTCCCCGCCATGCATCACGTTTGTGTTGAGCAATTCGAAGGCCCACTCGATCTCTTGCTTCGGTTGATCGAAGGGCGGGAGCTTGATATCTCGACGATTTCGCTTGCCCGCGTGGCCGATGAGTATCTCGCAGTTGTCCGCTCCGGCGGGATTCACCCTGCAGAGCTTGCGGACTTCCTGCTCATCGCGGCGCGGCTGCTCTATCTCAAGAGCAAGACGCTCCTGCCGCAGCTTGCATTGGAAGATGATGTCGGAGCGGCAGAGCTTGAATCAAGCCTCCGGCGCTTTGCTCAATTTGCCCGGGCGAGCAAGGAGCTCGCAAGGCTCTACCACTCCAGTACCTACTGTTTTGAGCGGTTTGCCCCTTCGGTGATCCCGCCGGGGTTCTACCCTCCGAAGCGCTGCGAACCGGGCAGTTTATCCCAGAGTTTCCGGCTTCTGCTTGCCCGACTCGCTCCAATGGCTCGTTTGCCCGCGATTGTCTTGGAGAAAGTCGTCTCGCTTTCAGAGAAGATTGAGCAGCTTCAACGCTTGCTCAAACGATCGGGGTCGCTCACGTTTTCGCGACTGACAGGAGTAACAGGCTCGAAGATGGAACGGATCGTGAGTTTCTTGGCGCTTTTAGAGCTCACGAAGCAGCGGCTCGTCGTGGTGGAACAAGCGCATCCACAGGCGGAGATCGTTATTGAACGGAAGTGAAATACCAATGTCCCAGCTAAATACGAATGTACAAATCCGTACAAATATACCAATACGAACGATCCGATTTGTATATTTGTAATTATTTGTAGATTTGTATTTAGTATGCCCTCCCTGTGCTGCACCATTGAAGCTATCCTCTTTGTTGCCGGCCATCCATTGACAGAAGCGACGTTGGCGCGGTATGCGCACGCGCAACCTCTGGAAGTACACGGGGCGCTCGAACAGCTTCGGGAGCGTTATCAGAGCGAGCAGCGGGGCATCCAGTTGTTAGAAATCGGTTCAAGTTGGCAGCTCGTTTCTCATCCGGATTGCGCCGAGAGCGTTTACGCCTTTGCGAAAGAGGAGGTATTGGGAGAGCTCACCCGGGCACAGTTGGAGACCTTGTCGGTGATCGCGTACCGCGGGCCGCTGCCGAAGCGGGAGCTTGACGCGATCCGGGGGGTGAACTGTCGGCAGATCATCCGCAACCTCCTTATCCGCGGCCTTGTCGAGGTCGAAGGGGAGGACGCGGAAGCTGAATCCGGGGAGGATGACCCGCAGTCATATCAGGTGAGCCCGGCATTTCTCCGCCACCTTGGACTCACGGCGCTTGAGCAGCTTCCGGAGTATGGGACGTTGCGCGCTTCAAGTGTCATTGATGACGTGATCGAGAAAGAGGCGTCGGTATGATCGGTATGAAGAGTTTTTTTTGGATCGCAGGGTTGCTCATGGTTGGCGTTGTTTTTCCCGGGCAAGGGGCAGCGGCGCAGTCGTTTGATTTCACCAATCAGGCGCGGGCCATTTTGTTAGTTGAGACCGAACATGGTGGAGTGCTGTTTGCAAAATCTCCCGCATTGGAACTTCCGATTGCCTCGCTCACGAAGCTCATGACCGCACTCGTGTTCGTCCAAACCCGCCCCGCATGGGAACGGATCGTTACGATTCGTTCATCCGATGTCCGATCAGGCGGGAAACGCGTGCTCGGCGCCGGGGATCGCATTCGCGTGCGCGATCTGCTCACCCTTGCGCTCATGCGATCAGATAATACCGCAGCCCAATCGCTTGTGCGTGCAAGCGGCATGACCGGGGAAGAGTTCATTGCTGCCATGAATGCGAAAGCCGAAGAGTTTGGAATCGCACAGACGCGTTTTGTCGAACCGACCGGGTTAAGTCCGGAGAACCGCTCAAGTGCGCGCGATCTTGTTCATCTCGCGTACCGGGCCTTTTCCCATCCAACCATCGGAGCAATTCTTCGGCTCCCGTCAGCATTCGTACCGGTGGATCACGCCGGCGATGCCTCAAAGACGTGGAAGCGCCGACGCATTTTTTCCACCAACCTTTTGCTTGGGAAACGGGCAAGGGGTTTTGAGGTTCTGGAAGGGAAAACCGGCACGACCGATGAGGCCGGGTACAGTTTCATCGTCCACGCGCGGACAAAAGCAAAACCGCGTCAGAACCTCCTCGCGGTGGTCCTTGCTGCTGGCAGCGCCAGTGAACGATTCTCGGTGGCGCTTGATGTGCTTGCGTTTGGCAGCGAGAAGGCATTGGAGTTCCCGCAGGAGATCACGCCGGTTGGTACGGCGCTTCAAAGCGCAGGAGAGTAGGTATGCAGCCCCCGCTGTTTATCGCAAACTGGAAAATGCAGCTTTCGTTTACCGAGAGCCTTGAGTGCTTTAAGGCGATCGAGCGGGGGTTGCCTCAAACGGGGTTTTCCGGCAGGATCGTTGTCTGCCCTTCCTTTCCGATGCTTTCATCGCTTGTTGCGGTGAGCCAGCGTGTGAGCGTTGGCGCGCAGGATTGTTTCTGGGAGAATCGCGGGGCGTTTACCGGCGAGGTCTCGCCTGCGGTGCTTGCCGATCTTGGAGTAAGCCACGTGATTGTGGGGCACTCGGAACGGCGGGCATTGGGGGAGACAGAGGAAGGAATTGCAAAGAAACTCGCATCGGCGCTTTCCGCAGGGTTGGTTCCGGTGCTCTGTATTGGCGAGACCGCCGAGGAGCATCGGCAACATCAGCGCGACCGCGTGTTATCCCGGCAATTGGAGGCGCTTGGTGCAGTGGAGTTTCGCAGCGGTCGCGAACAGATCGTCATTGCCTACGAACCGGTTTGGGTGATCGGCCGTGGCCAGGCAGTGCCGGAGAGCGACATTCGTCATGCGCGGGAGGTGATCCTGACAACATTACGTGAGCGGTACGCTCCCGACCGACTTTCTCGCAATCTCCGCATCATCTACGGGGGGAGCGTTAATGCTACAAACATCCGCGGCGTCCTTTCGGATGGAGCAATGGAAGGAGCACTCGTGGGATCGGCATCGCTGAAAACCGAGCAGGTCTTGGCAATGCTTGCCGAACTTCGCCACGTATGAGTTTCACCGACGCGATCCTTCTCTTCGTTTTCTTTGGTTCGCTGTTTGTCATCGGGAGGATCCTTTTTCAGGCGTTCCCATTGTTATCACGGATTCCAGTCGAAGGGCATCCAAAAGTGCGCGAGGGTCGAACAAAGCGCGTGCTGCTCTTTGGCCGGTGGGAGCGCCGCGTCAGGGCGACAGCGGAACAGATCGTGAAGCGTTGCGCGCCACTCGTTGATGCGTTGCGGCGCTGGTTCTGGTCCATGAGTGAACGCGTCCTTCGGCTTGAGCGACGATACGAGTTTTCCAAAAAGAGCAAGCCCGAGCGGCTGCGCATGGGGCGGGATGTGAGCGAGGAAGTGCATCTGCTGCTTTCCCGCGGTCATGCTGAACTTTCCGAAGGAAGGGCAGAGCGAGCCGAACAGACCTTCGTTGAGATTCTCCGAATGGAACCGCGCAACGTGGAGGCGTACTGGGGGCTTGTCGGCGTCTACCGGGAGCAAAAGAGCGAGCGCGAGGCGCTCGAGACCTTGCACTTCCTCACGCGCCTACTTCCGGAAGACGCGGAAGCATGGTATGAGCTCGCGCGCGAGTCGCAGTCCTCCGGCAACCTTGATGATATGCTTGAGGCAATTGAGCGTGCGGTCGCTCTTGAAAGCGCCAACCCGAAATATCTTGATTTCCTCTGTGAAGCTGCTATCCTCAAGGGACGTCGCGACACTGCACTTGAGGCCTTCCGAGCTCTCGAAGTCGCAAACCCGGATAACCAGAAGTTGAAGGATTTTCGTGAGCGGATTCGGGAACTGTAGTACATCGATAAATGAAGAACCAAAAAGGTTTCACTCTTGTTGAGCTTCTCATCGTGATCTCTGTCATTGGGCTTTTGGCAGGCATTGTTTCAATTTCATTGAATAGCGGAAGGACAAAGGCGAAGTACGCAAAGGCGCAAGTTGCATTAGATCAATTTATTAAAACGGCAGTTATTGCTCAAGGAGAAGCCGGAAAACGTCTACAAGATATCACCGGTGAACGATGTTCAGATTGTTTTTGTCGCGGGCGCGATATACGGAATGTCTCAACGAGTGATGCGTGTTACACGAAGTGGCTTACGGCACTGACCAGAATACAGAGTGCCACCGCCGGGGCTGTTTCTGGTCTGGATCAAATGGTTCGTGACCCGTGGGGGAGCCCGTACGGGTTTGATGAAAACGAACGAGAAGCATCGCCCTCTGATTGTCGTTTGGATTCGATTCGGTCAGCCGGACCAGATGGCATTTTATATAATAGCGATGACCAGCTCGGTTACGCCATTCCGCCGAGCCGACCCTGCCCGTAGGACCATTGAGCCATAAAGAGGCTTGTATTTTTGGACAAAGCAACTTAAAGTCCGGTCGAACAAATTTGGCAAACCGACAATCACGATATCAGGATCAATCGGAACATATCGTCAAAAGAGCCAGTATGGGGTTGTCAGAGGTGTACTATCATAACGTAAAGTTGCGTAACTTACTTGTTAGGCATGTTGCCGACGTACCTCAGTTGGCAGAGCAACTCCATGGTAAGGAGTAGGTCGCCGGTTCGATTCCGGCCGTCGGCTATCGGGCAGGTACCGAAGTGGCCAAACGGGACGCGCTGTAAACGCGTTGGCTTTATGCCTTCCCAGGTTCGAATCCTGGCCTGCCCAATACGTTAATGAAGAGACAGAGAAGATAGAGGCTGTTTGTAGAAGGGAGTTTTCTCTCGGTGTGGATTCGAACGAAGAGGGGCGACGGGGAGGGAGCAACCGGGACCTCCCCGTGGAGGAAAACAGCGACCCCGTCTGACAGGGGAGCGTTAGAAACCGTGGGTTTCTAACCGGTGAGATTCCTGGCCTGCCCAAAATCTCCTCTTCTTGCCACTGCCGAATTGTTGTATACTCTCTAATAGACCCTGTTGATAAATTGATGGGGAAATATCATGGCTCGAGGAGCACGGAAGAGTAAAGACAAACGCCGCATCCCTGTTGGTGCGTTTGCTCTTATTGGGGTCGCCTTGCTATTTTTTGGCATTTTGCAATATGCGCCGTTTGGCAGAGCGCAAGTTCCTTCCCGGAGCCTCTTGAGCCACTGGAAAGCGGATGACACTGACGCGAATCCACTGGACAGCGGTACGTTGCGCACCACCTCTGCTTGGACAGGAACCTTGGATTACACCGCCAGCCGTCCTCCTGATGGGGGCAGCGCTTTTCGTTTTAACGGCACGAGCAAGGTCGTTGTCTCCAATCCCAATGCGTTGAGCTTTCGGCCGAGCGAGCCCATGAGCCTCTCGGCGTGGGTCTACCGCACCGGCACGGCGTCGGTGATGCATCTGCTTGGCAAGCGCGCTGCTGGGTGCGGGGCCATCAACTATCAACTTGCCTATGACCGCAATGGACTAGGCTTTGGCTCGGTTGGCACTGGTGCCGGAGTCATCCCCTCGCTCAATACCTGGACTCATGTTGCCGCAACCTATGATGGTTCGAAGATTACCCTCTATCTTAACGGTGTTGCACGCGGTTCTGGAGTGGGCAGCCTTGGTTCTCCCGTGAATACCCCGTTTGAAATTGGCGCAGTCAGCTCCTGCGGGAACGGTTGGCAGGGCCTCATGGATGATGTCAAGGTTTTTAACTACGCACTCACCGCTTCCGAAGTGAGCCGTGAGGCGCAAGTCGGAACCCCCACTGCCACTTCGACGTCAACCACCCCACTGCCTCCGTCTGTCCCTACTCTGCTAGCCCACTGGACGGCTGATCGCACCACGCGCAATCGCGCCGACCTTGACAGGATTTATGACGGCGCGGCCAAGGGGTCGCTCGGGTACGGTTTGCTTCACCGGGCAGAAGCATTTCACTTTGACTCAAACGACGATCTCGTCTCCATCCCGCACTCTGAAGGCCTGAACCTCACGCAACCCGGTTTTACTACGGAATTCTGGATCCAAGGGCTCAAAGATCAATCCGGGGAAATGTATACGGTCATTGATAAATCGCATGGCGGCGCTGGTGATTCTACCGGGTGGGCATTTCAAGGCCAGTGCAACGTCGGAAAGACCCGGTGCGATCTTGGTCTTTACGTCGGATCTAAAACAGGCTTTGTCGGTGCCAACGCTCCGGTGGATGTGCTTGATGGCAAGCCCCACCATATCGCCGGCACGTGGGACGGGAGCATCGTCAAGATTTTTGTTGATGGCACTCAACGGGGTTCTGCGGCACTCTCTGCTCCGGCAAACAACAGCAGGGTGCTCCGTTTTGGCTCGTGGTGGGGCGGCGGGACAACCCCGACACGATTTTTCCGCGGTTTGCTTGATGAGGTGAAAATTTATAGCGGCGCGCGGTCGGCATCGGAGATTGCTACGGATGCTGGTGAACTTCATAGCATCACTGTGGCTCCTGCTGTCATGCCGCTTGCTTCGACGCTCATCACTCCTGCTCCGGTGGTGTCCTCAACAACAACCGCAGACCCCACCCTCAAATACCACCAACCTTTTGACACCGGCAACGATACCGGTCCTGTTGGCTTTGGAAAAGCGCAGAAGATTCAGAATACCTACTATTCGGTCCCCAACGACCCCTCTGCTTTCGATCTCCCTCAAAATTTCACCCTTGCCACGTGGGTCCGCTATGATGCCCTTCCTTCTGGCCGATGGTGGATTGACGCGCTCATTGCCCATGATGCCGGAGGAGGTCCAAATCCCAAGTGGATTCTCTCCTATGACGGCACCAAGACAAAGTGGCATATTAATGACGCGGGGGGGAGTGCCGAACTCTCCAGCTCCCCGTGGGACTGGAAAGGCGGTTATCACCATGTCGCGCTCACTCGTTCTGGAGCAACCTATACCTTTTACCTCGATGGCAAGCCAAACGGAACAGCCACCAACTCCGTATCCATTCCTGTCGCAAACACCGCACTCACTCTTGGCTGGGCCGAAGGCAACCCCAAGACTTTTAACGGCGCGTTTGATGACGTTCGGATTTATCATCGCGCCCTGTCGGCTTCCGAGATTGATGCGGTCTATCGTGGCAGTGGGGCGCCCCCACCACCGCCCACCTGCACCACCGACACTTGGGAGTGTGGGCAGTGGGGA
>CAZNTM010000020.1:0-12429 GCA_964576005.1 uncultured Gammaproteobacteria bacterium | reverse complement strand
CAGAACGTGCTACCGTTACGGGCATGAACATCCCATCTGCGATCGCGCTCTCGCGATTTACCCCATTCGGGCCAGTGACCCTGCTCCGGCTCTGGAAGGCGTTCCCAAACCTCGAAGAAGTGTTCTTGGCCGATCTTGCGAGCCTCACCCGGGCCGGCGTTGATACCGCAACGCTCGCTACATTTATTCACGAGCGCGGGAAGCTTAACCCCGAACACGAAGCACGACGAGTTCGCGATGCTGGAATCTCTGTCACTGCCCTTGATGATCCGTCCTACCCGACACTGCTGAAAGAAATCCCGACGCCGCCACTGTTGCTTTACCACCGGGGACGGCTGCCGAAAAACATCCTCACCGCCGTGGCAGTTGTTGGCACGCGACTCGCAAGCCCGTATGGCCGAGCAGCGGCACTTTCGTTTGCGAGCAATCTTGCGAGAAACGATATCGTCATCGTCAGCGGTCTTGCCATTGGCATTGACACGATCGCCCATGAAGCAACACTTGAAGCTGGCGGTACGACCATTGCCGTTTTAGCTCACGGACTCGATATGATTTATCCGCCGGAAAACCGATTGTTGGCAGAGAGAATCGTCGAACACGGCGGCGCGCTCATGAGCGAATTTCCGCTCGGTCACCAGCCCTTGCGACAGAACTTCCCCATGCGCAACCGCATCATCGCGGGGTTATCAAAGGCAACACTCGTTGTCGAAGGCAAGCACACGAGTGGGGCGCTCATCACCGCCCGCGAAGCGCTCGAGCAAAACCGGGAAGTTTTCGCCATTCCCGGTGACATCACTCGCCAGTCCTCCGAAGGGCCAAACGCGCTCATCGCCGCCGGAGCGCACGTGGCGCTTAGCCCTGACGACATCCTCAATGCGCTTGCGCTCTCAAGCGCCTTGCCGCTGCCGTCGCGCGAGCTTGAGCTTGAGGCAAAAGCCAAAACGATCTTCGCTCACCTTGACAAGACGCCGAAAAGCGTTGACGATGTCATGCATATCGTCCGCGCCGAGGCGGGAGAAATCTTGGCAATCATCACTGAACTTGAGTTACAATCGCTCGTGCGCGACGTCGGCGGAGGGATGTACGTGAAGATATAAATCCAAATGCCCAAGCTCAAATGCCAAACCAAATCCAAAATCAAAAACTCGCATCATTGGAGTTTTGTGCTTGATTTGACATTGGGATTTTGACATTGGGATTTTCGTACTATGATCCTCGTCATTGTTGAATCCCCAACGAAAGCAAAAACCATCCAAAAGTTCCTGCCAAAAGACTACGCCGTGCTCTCAAGCTACGGACATATCCGCGATCTTCCAAAATCCGAGATGGGCATTGATTTAGCCCATGATTTTACCCCGCGCTACGTCATCCCCCGCGACGCGCAAAAGCAGGTGACGCTGCTTAAAAAAGCTGCTGCGAAAGCCAGCGGGATTATTCTTGCGACAGACGAAGACCGCGAGGGAGAGGCCATTGCGTGGCACCTCACCGAGGCCTTGGGCCTCGGAAATTCTAAATCCGAAGCACCAAATCCTAAACAGAAGGTAGAGCGAATCGTGTTCCATGAGATTACGAAAGAAGCCATTGAAGAGGCGTTGAAAAATCCGCGTGAGATTGACGAGAAGCTCGTGGATGCACAGCAGGCGCGCCGGGTCCTCGACCGGCTCGTCGGTTATGAACTCTCACCGCTCTTATGGAAAAAAGTAGCGCGCGGGCTTTCTGCAGGCCGCGTGCAATCCGTGGCCCTCCGGCTCATTGTTGATCGCGAGAACGAAATTACCGCATTCAAATCCCAAGAGTATTGGACGGTTCACGCCCTGTTAGCGCCTGGGGGCGCAAACACCGCGTCATTTGAAACTGACCTCGTCGCTCTCAACAGCAAAAAACTCGAGAAGTTTGACATCGCAAACGAAGCAGCCGCAAAAGAGATCGTAGCAGGGCTCGAAGCTGCGGCCTATGCAGTCGAGAGTGTGGAAAAAAAGAAGACCTCGAAATCCCCCTATCCGCCGTTTACCACTTCCACCTTGCAGCAAGACGCAAACCGACGGCTTGGATTCGGAGCGTCGCAGACCATGCGCGTGGCGCAGGACCTCTATGAGGCCGGCTTTATTTCTTACATGCGCACCGACTCGGTGAATCTTGCAGGTAAATTCCTCGGCGAGACGCAGAGCTATCTCAAGAGTTCACTTGGAGTAAAATACGCCACAGGCCCCAGAACATACAAAACAAAGTCAAAAGGGGCACAGGAAGCGCACGAAGCCATCCGCCCCACTGAAGTACAACGCACGCCAGAAGCGGCAGCAAAAGAGCTCTCCGATCCCCGACAAACAAAACTCTATGATCTCATCTGGCGCCGAGCCGTAGCAAGCCAGATGCCGGAAGCCGAGCTGGACTCAACGAGCGTCCGCGTCACAGCGACACCAGATGCTTCATTAGAATCTAGGGTAGCGAGTGCGACGTTTGGCGCGACCGGTTCGACGTTGGTATTTGACGGCTTCCTCGCGATCTACCCCATGGAGCTAAAAACAACCTTATTGCCCGAGCTTGTTAAAGGCCGCGCACTCACCGCGCAATCTCTCACCCCGAAACAGCACTTTACCGAACCTCCGGCACGGTATTCCGATGCCTCGCTGGTCAAAGCGCTGGAAGAACATGGCATTGGCCGGCCTTCAACGTACGCGCCAACCATTGGGACGATCGAACAGCGCCGGTACGTCGAGCGCATTGAGAATCGGAGACTCAAACCCACCGATATCGGCACCTTGGTCACCGATTTGCTCAAGGCGCACTTCCCTTCCATCGTTGATCTCCAATTTACTGCAAAAATGGAAGAAGGCCTCGATGGCGTGGCAGAAGGGACGCGCGCGTGGAAGCCGCTCATGAGTGAATTCTATCGCCCATTTCACGAGCTCATCGAAATAAAAACAGAAGAGCTCTCGAAAAAAGCGCTCACAGAAGAAAAAACGGACGAGGTATGCGAGAAGTGCGGCAAACCCATGGTCATTAAAATGGGCCGTTACGGCAAATTCATTGCCTGCAGCGGATTCCCAGCCTGCCGTAATACAAAAAGAATCGAAACGCCGGGAGGACCGAACGATGCCCCGGGCGACACCAAAATCCCCTGCCCAAGTTGCGGCAAAGGTACGATTATTAGTCGCCGCTCAAAACGCGGGCGAATCTTCTACGGCTGCTCGGCCTATCCCAACTGCACCGCGGTACTCTGGAATAAACCCGCCACCGACGAAGCAGGCAAGCTCAAGCTCTGCGACAAATGTCAAAGTCCGATGGTGGTGGGAGCAAAAGAAACTGTGAAGTGCAGCAACAAGGAGTGCAAAACGTAGTCTTTCCGAACGCCGGAGCGCTAAGCGCGAACACTGGGCACGGCAATCCCTCCACAAGACGATATTGCACCCCTGATACTTCAGCCGTATACTAGGAAGCGGTGAGGCAGAACCAACTCCTTTGTATTCCCTTAGGTTTCAGGGGTTCAATGGTTTCCGCCTCACCACCTTTTTATTAAGAAAACTCCCCTGTTCCATAACGGACAAGGGAGCTTCCCGGTTTCAGTTGTGGGTTCCGTTTTCAAAACGTCCCCCGTATTCCTAAGAAATATCCTACGCGATGAATTTCTCTTTGTCAACCCCTCCTGTCAACACCCCTTGCCTTGCGCGCTTGCCGTATCGCACATTTTTTGACAAAAGAGGAAAGTCGAGTTATCGCTTAAAGGAGCAATCCCCTATGTCTATCGCCCCGGTACTACGAATTATCGAATCTGCCAATCCGAACCTTGACACGACCATCGTGCGCCGAGCCTATGAATTTGCCCTCAAAGCCCATGAGGGGCAGAAACGAAGCTCTGGGGAGCCGTACATCGTCCACCCGATCGCTACCGCACAGACATTGGCAAAGATGCGCGTGGACCTTCACACCATTGCCGCCGGGCTCCTCCACGATGTCCCGGATGACACCCGTTTCGGACTCAAAGATATTGAGCTCGCCTTTGGAGCTGATGTCGCTGAACTCGTCCGCGGGGTAAGCAAACTCGGCAAGCTCAAGTTCCGCGGCATGGAGCGCTACGTCGAGAACTTGCGCAAGATGTTCGTTGCCATGGCGCGGGATATGCGCGTCGTGCTCATCAAGTTTGCGGATCGCCTTCATAATCTAAAAACGCTCGACGCATTGCCGCCGGAAAAGCGCGAACGCATCGCAAAAGAAACTCTTGAGATCTACGCGCCGATTGCCAATCGGCTCGAGATGGGGAGTCTGCGCGATAAACTCGAGGACTATGCGTTTCAATACCTCTACCCTGACGAATACCGGTGGCTCCGGAACCTCATCAGCAACCGCCGGAGCGAGAAAGAGCGCTACCTCGAACGGATCAAAAAACGGGTCGCGCGCGAGCTTGAGCGAAACCATATCCCGCTCGTGCTCATCCACGGTCGCTCGAAACACTTTTACTCTCTCTATAAAAAACTGCTTTCCCGCGACCGCGATATCACGAAAATCTACGACCTCGTGGCGCTGCGCATCGTCGTCAAGAATATCCAGGACTGCTACGCGACCTTGGGAGTGCTTCACACGCTCTACCGACCGCTGAAAGGCAGAATCAAGGACTACATCGCCCAACCAAAGCCAAATGGGTACCAGAGCCTCCATACGACGGTCTTCTGCGACGATGGGGAGATCGTGGAATTCCAGATTCGCACCGACGCGATGCATAAAGAGGCGGAATACGGCATCACCGCGCACTGGAACTACGAGGAACGCGGCGCAGTGCCCATTGATAAAAAACTCCGCTGGGTGCGGGAATTGTTGAAATTCCAACGCGCCATCCCCGACCACCGGCAGTTCCTCGACACGATCAAACTCGATATTTTCCAGAACAGAATTTTCGTGTTTACCCCGGTCGGCGACGTCTTGGAACTTCCGGAAAACGCGACCCCGGTGGACTTCGCCTACCACGTCCATACCGAGATCGGACACAAGTGCAGTTGGGCGAAGGTGAACGACGAAATCGCGCCGCTTGATACGCGGCTGCAATCCGGCGACGTCGTTGAAATCTTTACGGACGAGAACCGGAAAGGGCCGAGTCCGGACTGGCTCAACTTCGTCAAGACGACGACGGCGCGACAGAAGATTCGCGCTCACACGAAACAGCGCCTCTTCGAGCGCTTGAGAAACTTCGTCTCCTCCCCCACCCCGGCGACGTGAACCCTGCTTATTGCTTACGCCAGCCGCCCGCGGGCAGGAGCAGGTTCATGATCCGTTTGAAGTCAGGGTTGGAATGGAAGCGAATGACGATGGTGCCGCCTGCGGCGCCGCGGCGGTAGACCTCGACGCGCGTCGCAAGGTACTGTTCGAGCTCTGCCGCCTCGGCGAGATCCGGCGCAGGAGCCTTTCTGTACCGAGTCCGAGATTTTGGCACCTTCACTTTCCCGAGCGCGTCGCGCGCTGCCTGCTCCACTTCGTAGCCGGTGAGGTGTTGCGTGATCGCTTTCTGAAAGAGCTCCTCTTGAAGCGCCGGGGTGTCGAGCATCAAGATCGCCCGCGCGGTCGTATACCCGATCTTCCGTTCAACAATCGCTTTTTGCATGTGCGCCGGCAAGCGAAGGAGTCGGATGAAGTTCGCGACGGTTGAAACTCCCTTACCGACCCGACGGCTCAATTCCTCAATGGTGAGGCCAAACTCGCTGGTGAGCGTCTGATAGGAATGGGCGAGTTCCATCGGATTGAGATCCTGCCGCTGGATGTTCTCGATGAGCGCGAGTTCAATTTTTTCCAGTTCCCCGGCAGAGCGGACGATTGCCGGCACGCTTTTGAGGCCCGCGATCTTTGCCGCGCGAAGTCGCCGCTCTCCGGCGATCACTTCATAGCCGCTGCCTTCTTTTCGCGGGGTCACGATGAGCGGCTCGAGGATCCCGTGAATCCTGATGGACGTGGCCAATTCCTCGAGTTCCCTTTCTGTAAAGTCCCTCCGCGGCTGACGGGCGTTCGGGTAAAGGGCCTCAACCGACACATGGATGACGCGCACGCGATCATCCGCAACCGAACGATCAGGGTTGACCAGTGGCTCTCTTGCCTGCTCCTTCTTCGGGATGAGCGCCGCTAAACCTCTGCCAAGGGATTTCATAGTGGTGAAGTAACTGGTAATCAGTAACTAGTAATTTCGTGATAATGCAACGCGCGCGTTACCGTAAATTACTAATTACCAATTTCTAATTTCTGCTGGCTATGAGCCCAAAGAACCTCCCGCGCCAGCTTCTCGTAGGCGCGCGCGGCGCGACAGGAACGGTCAAATCCAAAAATCGTCTTCCCATGACTTGGCGCTTCGGCGAGACGCACCGCCCGTGGGATGACGGATCGGAAGATCCGATTTGGAAAATGCTTATAGAGTTCCATCCACACCTCGTTTGATAAGCCGGTGGTGCGATCATACATCGTGAGCACTGCGCCAAGCAATTCAAGATTTGGGGATAACCGCTCGCGGGCAGCCTCAACCGTCTCAAGCAACTGCCCCAACCCCTCGAGCGCAAAGTACTCTGCCTGTACCGGAATGAGCACGTCATCTGCCGCCGCAAGGGCGTTGACCGTAATGAGCCCCAACGAGGGCGGACAATCAAGCAAAATGTAGTCCACGTCATCCTTGATGACCGACAACGCCCGGGAGAGCTTTTGTTCCCGCTCTGGCACGGTGACGAGCTCGATCTGCGCACCCGCCATTGCCGGGGTAGCCGGCGCCACATGGAGCCCGTCATGAGCCGTCGGGTGTACAATGGCATCAAGGGAGAGCTCCCCGACGAGCACCTCATACATGCCCACCGGCAGATCCTTCCAGTTGACTCCAACACTGCTCGTGGCGTTTGCCTGCGGATCAAGGTCAACGAGCAACACGTTCTTTCCGGCATCCGCAAGCGCAGCGCCCAAATTAACGGCCGTGGTCGTTTTTCCAACGCCGCCTTTTTGATTCACGATGGCGATGGTTCGAGACACAAACTAAATACAAATGTACAAATCCGTACGAATATACAAATCGGACCGATTCATATTTGTAGATATTCGTAGATTTGTATTTAAGGCGCTATAATAGTATAGCAGACTATGGACGAAAAATAAAAAATCAGTACACTACAGGCCATGCCGGAGTGGCGGAACGGTAGACGCGCACGACTCAAAATCGTGTGATCGTAAGGTCATGAGGGTTCGATTCCCTCCTCCGGCATAGGAAGCACGCAAACTGCTTTGCGTGCTGAAGGAATCGAAGCGCGCAGCGATGTCGAGCGAGTATGCCGACGAGCGAGACCGCGAGCGGCGGCCTGCGACCGAGGAGGCGGAAGCCGACGAGAGTTGTAGGCGATTCCCTCCTCCGGCATTTCCCATGAAATCTTCCCCAAAGCTCCTCCTTGTTATTCTCGACGGTTGGGGGATCGCTCGCCCCGGGCGGCACAACGCGATTGTGCGCGCAAACCCGCGCTTTTTTTCTTCGCTCTGGAAGACAAACCCCCATGCGGTGCTTGACGCATCCGGACCCGCAGTGGGGCTGCTCCCGAACCAAATCGGCTCAAGCGAAGTGGGGCACATGCACCTCGGCGCCGGCCGCGTGGTGCTCCAAGAACTCACGCGGCTTCACCGCTCGCTTGCTGACGGTTCCTTTTATAAAAACCGCGCGCTCGTGGCTGCGGTTGACCGAGCAAAGAAGAAAGGCGTCCGGCTCCACCTCGTGGGACTTCTTTCCGACGGCGGGGTACATAGCCACGAACAACACCTTGTGGCGCTTCTTCGGCTCGCAAAGCAGCGCGGGATGAGAGAAGTCTTTATCCACGCTATCCTCGATGGCCGGGACGTTGCCCCAGCATCTGCCGGCCGCTACCTCAAACGCCTTCAAATCGCGATGCGACGCCTTGGCGTGGGACGACTCGCCACCCTCTGCGGCAGACATTGGATGATGGACCGCAACCGCCATTGGCAGCGGACAACGCGATCCCTCAAACTGCTCACGCGCGGGGTCGCTGACCACGCACGCTCGTGGAACGAGGCGCTGCAATCGCAGTACCGCCGGGAAATCACGGATGAATTCCTTGAACCATTCCTCCTTGATGAAACCGGCCTCATCCGCAATCGCGATGCGGTCATTTTTACAAACTTCCGCGCTGACCGGATGCGCCAGATTGTCGAATCTCTTTCCCGCAAGCTTCCCGCGGCGCATCTCACAACCATGATCCCCTACGGAGTGAGCATAAAAACAGAGATCGCGTTTGACCGCACGGTGGTCCCGGAGCATTTTTCTGAAGTCATCTCCCGCGCGGGACTGCGGCAAGTGAAAATTGGGGAATCACAAAAGTACGCGCACATCACCTACTTTTTTAACGGCACGCGCGAGCGCGCGTATCGAGACGAACGCCGCATCCTCGTACCGTCAAAACACGTTGAGAATTTTGCCAAAGCCCCGGAGATGTCGGCAAAAGCAATCACGGACGCAGCAGAGAAAAATTTAAAAACATGCGACGTGATGGTGATAAATTATGCGAATGCTGACATGGTCGGCCACACCGGCAATATCACGGCAACAACACACGCCATCCGCTGCCTTAATCGCGAGCTTGCCCGGCTTATCCCAATGGCCCGGACGCACGGGTACGACATCCTCATCACCGCTGACCATGGCAATGCCGAACAAATGTACGACCGCACGAGCAATGCTTCACACACCGCGCACACACGCAATCCCGTCCCGTTGATCCTTGTTTCCGGACGATCGATGAAACTTAAAAAGCGCGGGACGCTTCCCATGGTCGCTCCGCTCATGCTTGAGCTCCTTGGGCTTCCCGTGCCAAAGCTCATGGGCCCCTCGTTACAACGAAAGTAGAAAGGAGTATACTCCCGCCATGTTTTCCCTGCTTGTTTTTACCGGCGGCGGCATTGCCCCAGCGCTCAACGCCACCCTCTATGGGGTCATCACCGCGGCACAGCACCGCGGCTGGCGCGTCTTTGGCGGCATGGAAGGATGGGCCTGCCTGCTGCCAAAAGGAAAGATCGTCGAATTAACTCATCGAAACATTGCGCCAATCAGATTCCAGGGAGGGAGCTTCTTACGGTCGTCGCGGACCAATCCGCTGAAAGACGCGGCAACAACGCGCGCCGTACTTTCGACAATCCGGCGCAAGGGTTTTGACGCGCTTCTCCCGATCGGCGGGGATGACACCCTTGGAGCTGCCGAGCGTCTCTTCCGAAAATTCCAACTGCCAGTTGTCGGCATCCCAAAGACCATTGATAACGACCTTGGCTTTACCTACTTTACCCCGGGATTTCCAACCGCGGCGTATACCCTTGGCCGCTATACCGATGCGCTCCGCCAAGCCGCCTATGGCGCGAGACGAATTTTTGTCATTGAAGTCATGGGCGGGAAAGCCGGTTGGCTGGCAGCGGCCGCAGCCCTAGGCGGCGCTGACATCATTATTCCTCCTGAACGACCTATTCCAGTTGATCGCGTCTTAACGAGAATCCGCAACGCCTACAAACACAACGGCTCGTATGCGGTCGTCGTTGTCTCTCACCAAGCGCGTGTAGGGAGGCTCAAGAGCGAGTACGCGACACGCCATGATGCGTACGGCATCCGCCGCGCACACCTCATCAGCGTGCCGTTGCGCGATGTCATTGAAAAAAAACTCGGCGTTGAAACGCTGCTTGCGCTTCCCGGCAACACGCTTTCCGCCAGTGACCCCATCGCCCTTGATCAACGCTGTGCCCAATTACTTGGTCGCAGAGCAATTCTCGCAATCGCGCAAAGGCGATTCGGCAGCATGATCGCGATTACGAAAAACTTGCGCCCAACCATTATCCCGCTTGAGCGCGCGGTCGAAAAAAGTTCCTACCACAACCTTGGCAGGGACGACTTTGACTTTACAAAACTCGCGGTGCGGCGAAAACTTTTGCGCTATTTCAGCCGACTCACCGGATTGCGCCCTGTCAAGCAGCGCCCGTATACAAAATTTCTTGCCACGTTTGCAAAAGAAAAACGCTGACCCCCCTCCCCTAAAAGGTCAACGTGAACTGCGGCGCCGCAGCGAGACAAGGAACCGCTCCAACTGTTCCTTGTTCGGCATGCCGCCATGGCCTCCAAGCGCGGCCACGTTGCCGGCGGCAGCGAATGCTGCTGCCTCAAACGCCTCCGGAACTGCGCATCCGCGACTCACCATATAGGTGTAGGCCGCGAAAAACGCATCGCCCGCTCCGGTGGTATCAATCACCTTTGGGCACGGATACGCTTCGACGTCGCGATACTGCGCACCGTCGCTCGCGTAGAGACATGCCCCATCAGCTCCGCGTGTGATGATGGAGGCACGAACCCCCGACTTGCACACGGCCCGACCGATGCGTTTAACATCATCGGGCACGCGGAACTGTCGCTCCGTAATCCCAAGGAAGGTCGCGGCTTCCCGCACGTTCATCTGCAGCACATCGGTGTGCTGCAAAACGCGCTTGAGAAGATAGCGCATCTGGGAACTTCCGGGGGCGAGGATTGACGGGTTCGGGATGAACCCCGTGAACACCTTCCCGTCTCTTTTTTTGAGAATCCGGAATGCGTTCTCCACGATCGGGAGTTCCGGAGCCCGTATCCCGGTTGCCAACATGTGGGTTGGTTCATCCCGGATGATCGAGCCCACGACCTCGTGGCGCACGCGGTTCGTCACCTCGTAGAGCGGCTTATACGAGAGCACCATGCTCTTTACATGGCACCCATCGCCGTCCACCACGATGAGCGTCACAGGAGTTGTTGGTCGCGGAAACGTCCGCAGCCCCATCTTCTGCTCACGCAACACGTAGCCGACGATGCCGCTTGCGAGAAAATCGCTCACGGACGGCAGTGGCGTAATGAGCGTTACCGGAACCCCCACCCGCCGCAGTCCTGCCGCAACGTTTAACGCCGATCCTGCTGGCCGCGGCTCCATATCTATCGGAGCGTCGAAGGCGACCGGCACCCGTCGCTCTCCCCGCTCGAGCACGACCATGGTGTACTCGGCTCGCGGGTACGCGGGATGGCGCTCGAGCTTGAAAAGGTCGTGCTTGCCTTCAGAGATGCGATCAAGCGCATCGCCCCTGACAGCAAGCGAAGATCGCTCAAACGGAATCTCCACATTTGAAGGCCCCAAACACACGACCTTCTGCATTCTCAAACGGAGTCACCTCCCTAGTGTTTTTTCAACGTGCTTGTTCTTGGGAAACCGAAATGGTACCGTAGCAGAATAGACCTGCAATGTCAACCAACGCTGGAATCATCTTTGATCTTGACGGGGTGCTCGTGAATACGAGCGCCGCCCATTTTGCCGCGTATAAGAAACTCTTTGAAGCACGCGGCGTCGCATATTCGCACGAGGACTTTATAAAAAAAACCGATGGCATTGGCCGCGATCAGGGAATCCGAAATATTCTCGGCGATCTCCCGGAAGAAGAGATCAAACGCCTCGGGCTGCAGAAACAGCAGTACTACATTGAAAAACTCAAAGAAAATCCTCCCGAGCTCATGCCCGGCGTCTTGGAGCTCCTTGCGCTGCTTGAACGCGTGACTTGGAAAAAAGCCGTGGCCTCCTCAAGCAAAAATGGCGTGCTGCTGTTAAACCTCGTGCGCATTGCCGATCGTTTTGACGCGATCACCACTGGGCATGATTTTACCCATCCAAAACCGAATCCGGAGATTTACCTGCTTGCCGCAGGACGCATTGGGATGACGCCAGCGCGCTGCGTTGCCATTGAAGACAGCGTTGCAGGGGTGACGGCCGCAAACGCCGCCGGTATGGCAACGATTGGCTTGGAGCACTTTGGCCGACAGCTTGAACACGCAACCGTCCGCATTCGCTCGCTTGCCGAGGTGACGCTGCCGTTGCTGGAAATGCTTCTTCAGCAAAAAAAGTTTAGCGAAGGAGGATCGCGATGAGCAAACCAACAAAAGTGGTCTGTACGATAAGCCCGCGCCGGATGCCGATTTCTTTGCCGATCAGCCGATGAAACCAGTCATGGAATCCTAAATATCGCGGGATCGGAATGACCGAGTAGTGCACCGCCTGCAACGCATCAGGCACCATACTGGCAACCATCGCAAGAAACACGGGAATACGAAATAAGCTTCTGGAAACGAAAAACAGAGATCCGGCGACGAGGCTCAATACCACAAGATCTGCGACGAGCCACGGGAAAATCGCGCGAATCGGATTCGAGCTCTTCACGTGCCCGTCGAGGTGTTCATCTCCGTGCGGAATCACATCCACGAAAAAGTGAGAGATAAATCCCGCAACGAATGCCAAGAACCCCGACTGAACATCAAGTTTTTCCACGACGAGCGCGCCAACCAGCACATGAACGGTGAGGAACATAAGACGTCAAGCATTGACGATAAATACCCTTTTGAGTATCGTACGTGTTATCGCGGGGTAGAGCAGT
>CAZNTM010000019.1:0-13126 GCA_964576005.1 uncultured Gammaproteobacteria bacterium | reverse complement strand
AGCGTCCCACACGACCGCGGAGCTGGTGAAGTTGAGCAAGTCCAAAAACCTCCGCGTTTTCAATGAGCATCACCGTCGCTCTTGGCACGTCAATGCCAACCTCAACGACCGACGTCGTCACGAGAATATCAACGTCGCCGCTGCGAAACGCTTCCATCACCGCGCTCTTTTTCTCGCTGCTCATTTTTCCGTGGAGCGCCCCGATCCGCGCTTGAGGAAATACGAACGCGAGCCGCTCACTTTCCGCTTTCACCGACCGCGTTCCCTCCCAGTCAAAGAGCGTCTCGCCTCCTTCCTGTTCCACTTCAATCCGCGGGCAAAGCACAAAAATTCCGTGACCTGCGGCAATCTCTTTTCTCACGTGCTCCTCGGCGCGCTCCCGCTCATCTGCGCGCAACACCCGGGTGGCGACCCCCGCTCGCCGCGTTGGCATGGTGTTCAGCACCGAGAGATCCATATCGCTATAGAGGGTGAGCGCCAAGGTCCGCGGAATGGGTGTTGCGGTCATCGTGAGGATATGCGGGACCATATCGTCACGGATGAGGTTTCGCTCCGACCGCGGTCGGAGCGAAACCTCTGCCGAACGACGCTCAACCAATTGCTTGCGCTGTTCAACCCCGAACCGATGCTGTTCGTCAATGATCGCAAGTGCCAACCGCGGCATGATCACCGGAGGCTGAAGCAGCGCGTGCGTGCCAACGACAATCGGCAGTTGCCCGCTTCCAAGACGTTTCAACACCGTTGACTTTAACACCCGGCGACTCCCGAGCCGAACGGAATGCGCAGTGAGCAGAGCAATCGGAATGTCTGTATTATCAGTACTTCTCGACTCTCGTCCTCCACGGGAGGATCCACCCGTGGTGGAAAGAATATGTGGTGAGCTTGTCGAACCATATTGTTCGAGCTTGTCGAGAACTTCCTTTGAACGAAAAAATTTCCGTAACGTCTCAAAATGCTGCTGGGCGAGTATTTCTGTGGGACACAGGAGGGCCGCCTGTAATCCCGCGCGGGCAACATTAAACATTGCGATTGAAGCCGTGACCGTCTTGCCCGAGCCCACATCCCCATGGAGCAACCGATTCATCGGGTGCTCTTTACTTATATCTCCCAGAATCTGCCAAGCAGCTTTGCGTTGAGCATCGGTAAGCCGAAACGGGAGGGCTTTGACGTATCCTTTTGTTGCCGGCTCGTCAAACACCACGACCGGAGCGCGCTGCTTTTTCCACTGGCTCGCCGCAGCGAACGCCCGCGCCTGAAACAGGAAGAGCTCATCAAACGCGAGTCGCATTTTTGCCGCCCCAAGAAAACGCTCGTCGCTGGGGAAATGAATGGAAGCGATCGCTTTGGAAAATCCGGGCAACTCATGGGTGCGAATAACCCCCGGCGGCTGGAACTCGCGCAAACTCGCCGCAACAGGCAATGCGCGGCGGACCATCGCCCGAAGCATTCGTTGAGTCAATCCTTCGGTGGTGCGGTACACCGGCACGATATGACCGGCATCCCGGGCAAGAGAAGCGCCCGCCTCTCCCTTTTCAAATGCCGGATTTAAAAATTCTTTTGTTCTCCCGCCGGAGACCCGACCAATGAAAAACGCGCGCGTGCCCATGGGGAGCATCTTCGCAATATACGGTTGGTGAAACCACATCACCTTCGCACTTCCTGACTCATCCGAAATCAGCCCCTCCGTAATGATCATGTGGCGCTTGGGAGAACGAAAGGTCCGGATGAGATCCACCCGTCCGCTCACACACGCCCGGGCTCCCTCGACAACCTCGCTTAACCCCCCAAGTGGGGTAATGATGCGGTAATCCTCGTGTCGAAAGGGAAAATAAAAAAGCAGGTCCCGAACCGTGTGGATCCCAAGGTGCGTCAACTGCTTTTGCACCCGCGTTGCGATTTGCGGGAAGAGATTCGTGACTGACGTTTCAAGCGTAAACATTACATGGTGCGCCCGGCAGGATTTGAACCTGCGACCCCCAGATCCGCAATCTGATGCTCTATCCGGACTGAGCTACGGGCGCATTAGGGCGGCTGCGCTGGAACCTCGACAGCACTCCCTCACAACCGCAGCACGCGGCGCAAGACGTCGGCAAGCGGTTCCTCCTCTTTCGTAGTATCCTCATCAAGATATTTTTTCAGCGCCCGACGGATTTTCACCGGATCCTGATCTTCCAATGGGACAACGAGGTGCGGACGCCAGAAGCTCTTGTAAACAAAGGAGAGACTTTTTGCCTCTGGTGGACGATAGATGATCCAAAAATTTTTCAGATCCTTCCATGGGATCGTCCGCTCGCTCGCTGACTCGCTCTTGAGTCCCAACCGGAGCCCTTGGCTCGTGATGGTGAAACGAATCATCTCGGCGCCCTTTGCTTCATGAAGAAAGAGGATGAAGACGAATAAGACGATCATGAGGCCAAACAGGTAATTGGCCGTAACGCTTGCCCAGACAAACAATGCGGCAGACAACGCCCCGGCCACCGCGTACCAAAGCGCTCCCCGCTCGTGCGCATGGTGCTCGAGGAACTCCCACGCAAACAGATAGTGATCTCGCATACTACCGGGAATAATAACCAATCCATGGTGAATTGACAAGGGAGTGGAGCTTGCCCAGTAGTAGAACTTTCGCTGCCTTCGGCATATCGCTCCGACCAAAGTCGGAGCGGCGAAAGTTTCACTACTGGGCTTGAAAATATCACCATGATGGAATACACTCTCGATGGTACGCGACGCGCGTGGAGAGGTGGCCGAGCGGCTTAAGGCAAAGGTTTGCTAAACCTTGGCCTCGAAAGAGGCCTCGTGGGTTCGAATCCCACCCTCTCCGTTCCTGGTCTGTGAGCCACCATAACGGTGGCGCGCAGACCAGCGCCGACGAGTGGGATTCGAACGGGCAGGAGCGAGCCGCGAGTAAGCACGGAAGTGCGAACGAGTAAAGCGAGCGTCGGCGAGTCCGAGCAAGCGCAGGACTCGGCGCTGCCCAGGGCAACGAACCGAGCCGGATTGCTGCCGGCGAGGTGAGGCGGAAATCCCACCCTCTCCGCCAATTTTGAAAATTGGCGGTGAAATTATATCCTTTGCGCGAACCTTTTTCGAGGGACGATGATCAGCCCCGCCGCGCCGCCCGAATACTTGGAGGGCGGCGGGGTGGGTCATCGAGCTTCTTGAATAGTTAATTTCAACATGCTATATTTTAATGGTCTTGAGTATGATGCTCAAGCGAAACTATCGAGATCGCCGTTGCAGCGGAGTGAGGATGAAAGGAGAAGCAGCGGATGGAAATCAGGTCGAAAGAGATCCCTGTGCGGCAAATTCAGTTCTTTGTCGAGGAAAGTGGTAGGGTGATCGCGCGCTCATCGCTTCTCCTTGGTCGCAACGATCTTCACGACGAACCCTTCGGACTGCTCGAGGATGTCTTCGTGTCCGAAGAAGCGAGAGGAAAGGGCTTGGGTAATGCGTTAGTGAAGAAGGTCATTGAGGAGGCGAGGCGATTGGGTTGCTACAAACTCATCGCGACCAGCCGTCTCTCACGGCCGAACGTGCACGAATGGTACAAGCGACTAGGGTTTACGGAGTATGGCCTCGAGTTCCGACTCGATCTCTAGTCGCGATAACAGGGGTTATGTCTTCACGGCGCCCCCTTTCTTTTTTGAAAGAATTCGCCGCCAAGAAAAAAGTAAATAAAGACCCATGATACTCAAAACCGCGCGACACGAGACGCGCTGGACTGAACATGTGAAGCGCAAGATGCGTTTCTACGGCCTCTCGAGAACGCGGCTGCTGCGAGTGCTGCGACATCCAAAGCGCGTGGAAACTGGCATTGCCCCAAACACGACTGCGCTCATGCAACCGGCTAATTCAAAACACACGTCCGAAATCTGGCTCATGTATTCAAAGAAATCAACCGGGCTGGTCATCATCACCGCGTGGCGCTATCCGGGGAAAAGTCCGGTGCGGGGAAATCTGCCAATCCCGGAAGAGATTCGCCGTGAACTGGCGTTGGGGGTATAATACGCGCATGGCAAATACCTACGCGCTCCCTCTGCTCAAACGCGAACTCGCGGCGCGCCAGACGTTTGCCTTTTCTTTTGAGAAACCGCAGGCATTCAGCTTTACCGCCGGTCAGTTCCTCCGACTGAAACTTTCTCAACTTGCCGAAACCGAATCGCGCGACAACGTCCGGTCGTTGTCAATCGCTTCTGCCCCGTTTGAGGATAATCTTCTTGTCGCGATGCGCCACGGAGAATCTCTCTTTAAGAAAACCCTTGGAGCGCTTGCGATGGGTTCCAAAGTAGAAATCTCCGGACCCTATGGCCGGTTTACGCTCCACGAAGAGCCCGGCACTCCCGCGGTGTTTCTTGCCGGAGGCATTGGGATCACTCCAATGCGCTCCATGATTTTACAAGCCCTGCACGAAGGACGTCGGCAGCAGCTCTTCCTTTTCTACGCCAATCGCACCATGGAGGATGCGGCATTTTTCAAGGAATTTGCCCTGCAAGCCAAGAGGCATCCCACATTTCACTTTGTGCCAATGATAACTGTAGAAAAGCAGCGAATTGACCGTGAGGCGCTTGGGCAGCACCTCGCCGACCTCCAAACGCCGATCTACTACATTGCTGGCCCGCCGGGGATGGTGACGGCCATGCGTTCGATGCTCGCAGACGCCCGTGTGTTGCCCGAACGGATCCGCTTCGAACAGTTCTCCGGATACGAATAACATTGGTATGGTGCGCCCCCTGAACCGTCGCCGACTCGGCGTCTATCAATCCCCGTGGCACCTTGTCGCCACCTTTGGATTCTTGATTCTTCCGGTGGCATTCCTCATGTTTTTCGCGCGCTATGCCCACCTTGCCTCTGACGTGCTGCTGCTGGATGTCATGGCTTCGATCTGGAGGCTCGTGCTCGCCTACTGTGTCTCCGCTGTGCTCGCGTGGCTGCTCGCGGTGAGCTTCTACCGGGGTCGGCGCGCGGTCGTTGCCCTGCCATTCTTTGATGTGCTCCAGAGCTTCCCGATCTTTGCGATCCTCCCAATGGCAAGCTACGTCTGGGACCCGTCTGATGCGACGGTGATCTTCGTGCTCGTGCTCACAATGCTCTGGCCGATTTTCTTTACCCTCACCTCCTCGCTCCGGCGCATCAAGAACGACTGGCACGAGGCCGTGACGATCGCGGGGTTGCGCGGGTGGGATTACGTCCAGCACTTCCTCTGGCCGGTGAGCATCCCGGGATTGATCACCGGTTCGATCATCGGCATCGGCGAAGGGTGGGAAGCGCTCATTGCAACGGAAATCATCTTAAGCACAAAAACCGGACTTGGGGAGTTTTTCCAGACGTTTGCCACGGACCTGCCGGTGACCGCCCTTGGAATCTTCGGCTTTCTGCTTGTCATCTTCACGATGAACAAGCTCCTGTGGCTGCCCCTGCTTGAGTGGAGCCACCATGAAACAGAAGAGTAAAACCGTATGCCCGCAGCTGCCATCACCGTCAAAGACGTGAGCATGTCCTACATCATCAACCGCGGTTGGGCGTTTGCGAACGCGAAACAGACCTCCGGGAACATCACCGTTCTTGAGGATATTTCATTGGCCATCCGGCAGGGAGAAATCTTTGTCATCCTCGGGCCGTCTGGATCTGGGAAGTCCACCCTGCTGCGGATTCTCTCTGGCCTCGAACTCCCCTCGGAAGGGCATGTCGCATTTGCCCCGGGATTTGGGAAAAAGGAGAGGAGTTTTGTGTTTCAACAGTTTGCCCTGTTGCCATGGCTGACGGTCCGCGAGAACGTTGGATTAGGGCTTACCGCGCGGCATGTGGCGGAGAAGACGAAACAGCGCCTCGTGGAACGCGAGCTTCGACAGCTCGGCCTTGGAGCGTTTTCCAATGCCTACCCCCGGGCGCTCTCCGGAGGGATGCGCCAACGCGTCGGCATCGCGCGCGCCCTTGCAACAGAACCAAAGATCATCTTCATGGACGAACCGTTCTCCGAACTCGACTCTTTCACTGCAGAAGAACTCCGCACGGCCCTCCTGACGATCTGGCAGAGCCGTCATCCAACGATCATCCTTGTCACTCACCTCATCGAAGAAGCGCTCAAACTCGCCGACCGGATCGCCGTGCTCACCCCGCGGCCAGCAAAAATTGAACGGATCCTTACGAACCCGCTCCCCCGGCCGCGAAACCGTCGCAGCAGGGAATTCTTCGCCCTTGAAGACAAACTTACCGCCCTTGTAAAACCGTAGACGAAAAAGGTCCGGCCTTGTCGAGAAGGTCGGACCTTGATCGTTATCACCTTTAGCCCTTCTTTGAGGCCATGAGCGCCCACGCGCCAACGATGATGTGCAACAGTGAATCAGCAGGATTCTGAAGCATCGAGCCAAGGAAACTCTTGCCTGCGGTGACTGGCCCAAAGAGACTGTAGAGCCCGATGAGCACGCCGATGACGCCGAGGATCATCACGAGCGTCTTCTGGCCGGACGCCGGCAGGGCATAGGCGGCGATCACCGCGACAATGCCAAGCACGAGGTGCGCCCAGTTCTCTCCGCTATCGAAGTACCACGCTGCGCCAAACCAGCTCTTGTCTGCCGTAGGCCCAATAAGGCCGAAGCCCAAGATGCCCACGACAATGAGGACAATTCCTCCAACCATGAGAAACTTCTTTGGATTCATAGGAAACGAATTTATAATGAGATTTTAGTTGTGTTAATTTTAGGAGATAACCTTTTCCTTAGGTTTTTCGACCTTTTGGAAGGTAGCTCCTATTTTAGCACAACTGTTTTTTCTCGACGAGAAAAGTTATTCACAGTTATCCACTGCGCTTTACGAGCTGTTCCTTCACTTTCTGGACAATCTCATCCACAGTAAAAAACGTCTTTACGAGATAGTCATTTGCTCCGAGCTCTTTGCCCTTCTCGACATCGCTCTCTTGCCCAAGGTTTGAAAGGATAATCACCGGAGTTCGGGCAATCTTCGGATCGGAGGAGCTCCGCACTTTCTTAAGAATTTCAAACCCATCCATGCTCGGCAAAATGATATCCAAAAGCACGAGATCCGGATGACCGGAGAGAATCTTCTGTAAACCCGAATGGCCATCCACCGCACTCTCGACGGTGTAGCCAAGTCCCGTGAGCTTCTGAACGCAGATTTCCCGTAAGAACTTCTCGTCTTCAACAATGAGAATTTTTTCCATAGGTCATTATCGTAGCACATCAAGCGCCTATTGCGCAATGATAAAATTGTGTATCATGGCATGGTATGCCGCCACGAACAACCACCCCCACCGTCCTCGTCATCTTAGGCGCCACCGGGGATCTTACTGCGCGCAAGCTCATGCCAACACTCTTTCGCCTTTATGAACGAGGTGACCTTCCCCCAACGCTTTCGATCATCGGCTTTTCCCGACGACCGCTCTTTACCGCGCAGTACCGCGCGATGGTCCGACAGATGCTTGATGCCGCAGGACACCCCAAGGGGAAAACGCGAGAGAAATTCTTATCCCTCATCCGCTACAGCCAAGGGTACTTTGACGAACCCACGGGCTACCATCGCCTGGCGGAGCTGCTCGGATTTCACCAAGGGAAGTGGCAGACCTGCAGCAACCGGCTGTTCTATCTTGCAGTCCCGCCACAGTACGATGAGCGGATCTTCCGACTCCTTGCCCGCTCTGGTCTCACTGCCGACTGCGCGCCGGATGATCCCGAAGGCTGGACGCGCATCGTCGTGGAAAAACCCTTTGGACGGGATCTCAAGACCGCGCAGAAACTCGACGCGACCTTAGGGAAACTCTTCCGCGAGGAACAGATCTACCGCATTGACCACTACCTTGGCAAAGAGACGGTTCAAAACGTCCTCGCGTTTCGATTCAGCAACGCCTTCCTTGAGCCCGCATGGAACCGTCAGCACATCGAGCGCATGGAATTCCGGTTTTCGGAGACCGATGGAGTGGAGCGTCGCGGGGATTTCTATGACGGCGTCGGCGCGCTCCGTGACGTTGGGCAAAATCATATGCTCCAACTGCTCGCGCTCTTTACCATGGAAAACCCCGGGAAATTTACCGCCGACTCCATTCGACAGCAGCGACAGCAGATCCTCTCTCGATTGCGAAGGCCCACTCGAGCGACGATCAGTACAGAGACGATGCGCGGTCAATACCGCGGCTACCGCGACATTGAAGGCGTGGCGCCGCATTCTCAAACCGAGACCTCCTTTAACATCCGCGCGCATCTCGACACCCCCCGGTGGGAAGGCGTGCCATTTTTCCTTGAAGCGGGCAAACGACTGGCCGAGGATAACGTGGAAGTGGCGGTCACGTTCAAACACCAGACCCCCTGCCTCTGCCCGCCTTCTGGCAACCAACACTACCAAAACGTCTTGCGCTATCGCATCAGCCCGAATGAAGGGATCGCGACCTCGTTTTGGGTCAAAAAACCCGGTCCCCGGATGGTCATTGAGGAGCGGGACTTCTCCTTCAACTACCAGAGCGCCTTTTCCTCCGAGCAGTTCATTGACGCGTATGATAAATTGCTCCTCGATGCGCTTGCTGGCGATCAAACGCTCTTTGTGAGCACCGAAGAAATCACCGCAAGCTGGCGGTTCGTGGATCCGATCGTCAACGCATGGAAGCAAGGCAAACCAGCGCTCCTCCCGTACTCCCCCGGCGCTCACGATCTTGGGTCCAAAATACCGGGAAAAACAGACGAGAACATTCACCCGAGTGTTGCGGGCAAACGCATTGGGCTTATCGGTCTTGGGAAGATGGGGACGAATCTCGCCCTCCGGCTGCTTGAGCACCACTGGAAGGTCGCTGCCTTTAACCGAAGTCCTGCACCATTGGAAGCGGTGGCGAAAGCCGGGGCACGAACAACAAACGACCTTCGCGCGCTGACAAAAATACTTCGCAGCCCGCGCCTCATTTGGCTCATGGTCTCTGCCGGACCTGCGGTTGATGAACTGCTCTTTGGGGGAAAAGGACTCGTGCATGTTCTTGAACGCGGAGATGTCGTCATCGAAGGCGGCAACTCCTACTTTAAAGACTCCATGCGCCGGGCCCGCGAGCTGCAGCGCCACGGAATCCAAATGCTTGATGTCGGCGTTTCCGGTGGCCCGGGAGGAGCGAGAAACGGCGCAGCGCTCATGATCGGGGGAGAGAAAAAACTCTTTCATGCCCTCACGCCACTCTGGGAAGACCTTACGGGAAACCAAGGAGGTTACGGCTACATGGGGACATCCGGCGCCGGACATTTCGTGAAAATGGTCCACAACGGCATTGAGTACGGCATGATGCAATCCCTTGCCGAAGGCTTTGCGCTCATGCGCAAGATGAAACTCAAACTCGATCTGCTCGCGATTGCGAAAGTGTATCAACGCGGGACCGTCATCTCCTCGCGCCTCGTTGACTGGCTCGCCAAGGCATTCGAGGCCTCGGGAGCCAACCTCCGGGGCATCTCCGGATCAGTCGGCGCAACCGGAGAAGGCGCATGGACGGTCAAAACTGCCAAAGAACTCAATATGAAGCTTCCGGCAATCGAAGATGCGCTCCGGTTCCGCACCTCCTCAAAACGTCATCCAAGCTACACTGGTCAAATCCTCTCTGCGCTGCGAAATCAATTCGGCGGGCACGATATAAAAAGCTCAAATATCAAAGCTCAAAAATCAAAATGACGACTACGGAATTTGGGCAACTTTCGCGGCTCATCCGCTCCTGGATTCTTACCTCGACCACAGAGGCGGGTTCAGGACATCCAACATCCTCACTTTCGGCAGTCGAACTCATGGTTGCCCTGCTCTTCGGCGGCTCGTTTCATTTTGACGTTGGTCGTCCGGAAAACCCCGACAACGACCGACTCATCTTCTCCAAAGGCCACGCGTCCCCGCTCTTTTATGCACTCTGGGCAGCGGCAAACGCCATACCAGCCAAGGAACTCATAACGCTGCGAACATTCGGCTCTCGACTTGAAGGGCATCCGGCAATGAGCTTGCCGTACACCGAAGCCGCAACCGGCTCGCTCGGCCAAGGACTCTCCATTGGCGTTGGGATGGCCCTCGCCGCCAAGCTTGATGGTCTCCCCTATCGCACCTATGTGCTGCTCGGCGACAGTGAGATGAGCGAGGGATCCCAATGGGAAGCAATTCAACTGGCGGGGTATCGGGGACTCGATAATCTCGTCGGGATTCTCGATGTGAATCGTCTCGGCCAGCGCGGGCAGACTATGCTCGGTCACGACCTCACTGCGTACGAACAACGCATCGCGGCATTCGGTTGGAACACGATCGTGCTTGCTGACGGCCATGACCTCACTGCGATCTCGCGTGCCTACGAGCAAGCACTGAAGACGCGTGACGCGCCCACGATGATCATCGCCAAGACGATTAAAGGCAAGGGGGTCTCATTTATCGAAGACAAAGACGGCTGGCATGGCAAGGCGCTTTCTCCAGCGGAATTTGAGAGAGCCCTCGCAGAGCTTGGCGAGGTCGATCCGAATATCCGAGGGGAAATTCTCCCGCCGGAGAAAGCACAAATCCAAAATCCTAAATCCCAAATCCTAAACAAATCCAAAAATCAAAATCTAAAACTTGAATACCGAGCCGGCGACATGATCGCCACCCGCAAAGCGTACGGCAACGCGCTCGTGCGGCTCGGGACAGTATACCCAGAGCTCGTTGTCCTTGATGCCGAGGTAAGCAACTCAACCTATGCCGAAATTTTCAAAAAAGCGTTTCCCGACCGCTTCTTTGAAATGTACATTGCCGAGCAAAATATGGTTGGTGCCGCCTTGGGCCTTGCGCGCCGAGGCAAGCTCCCGTTTGTCTCAACCTTTGCGGCGTTTTTCACCCGAGCCTTTGACCAAATCCGCATGAGCCAGTACTCAAATGTCCACATCGTCTTCTGCGGCTCGCACGCCGGGGTTTCCATTGGGGAAGACGGGCCATCACAAATGGGCTTGGAAGATCTCGCGATGTTTCGCGCCATTCAAGACAGCATCGTACTCTATCCTTCGGATGCGATTGCAACAGAGAAACTCGTAGACGTTGCTGCGGCAGCAAAGGGCATAATCTATCTGCGCACCACACGCAAGGAGACGCCGGTGATCTACGGTGTCAAGGAGGCCTTTCCCATTGGCGGCAGTAAAACGCTTCGACAGAGCAACCGCGATGGAATCACCATCGTCGCAGCGGGCATCACGCTCTTTGAAGCGCTATCCGCGGCAGACGAACTCCAATCCGAAGGCGTCGGAGTACGCGTCATTGATTGCTATAGCGTCAAACCAATAGACGGGCAGACCCTGCGGACTGCGGCAGAAGAAACCAAAGCCATCATCACGGTCGAAGACCACTATCCTGCCGGCGGCCTTGGCGAGGCAGTTGCCGCAGCGTTAGCCCCAATCGGCGCCCGCGTTGAAATCATGGCAGTACGCAAAATACCAAAAAGCGGCAAACCCGAGGAGCTGCTCCAAGATGAAGAGATCTCAAAAAACGCGATTATCAAAAAAATCCGCGCCGTCTTGGCGAACGCGAACGAAGGAATTTCTTAACGGGATCGAGAGACAACCTTAAAAAACTACCTTGGCCCGGGTATGCATCGAGCACACCTAGAACCAAGGTTGACCTTACGACTCTTCCGAGTGCTCTTGGATGGAGAGCCCTTCGGCCGCGAGAAGCCTACGAATGATCTCCAGCAATCGCCTCCCCATCAAAGGGATGGCAAGAAGCTCATTGCGCTTGCATGCAGTCAGTTGCCGAACTGTCTTGATCGGATCAGAGACTCCGACGCAATCCCTCCCCTCTGGGTTACATTCCCAGCGTTGATAATCTTCCAGGCAATGGATAATACGGCTCCCGTAATTGTACTTGCGCGCCCAGGGGCCTACAGAGGCGAGTCGCGCTTTTGAGAAGAAGTCGTATACGCTCATATTGAGCGTCTCTTCTCTGGTTCGAGGCTCGCGTAAACCAGGCCGGCGTTCTTCAACGATTGGGCCTGCTTCGACAGCGAGGGTGAACACCAGCTTCTCTCCGGGCTCGAGAATCTTGTTGGCCCTGGCCCATCGAGCAAGCGCCCTCTGAACTTTTTCTTTCTTCTGCTGAATCTGCTGAAGCACGTCACGACTGTTTTTCAAAGAGCACACTCCCTATAGTCCGTTCTTTTAGCGGCTTTTATAGCAGTCGTTCTTCCCGGAGACACTTCCAGAAAGAGTACATAACGATAGCGGAAAAATAATATGCCGTCAATATGAGTGTCGGGCGTAGGTGCACACTTGACAAAAAAACTTATTGGTGTACAATATGTACATATTATACAAAATAAAGAAAACAACATATGCGTACTATTACCACGTCAGAAGCGCGTAAAAACTTTGGGCGACTCGTCAACCTTGTTCGGTATACCAACCGACCGATTGCCATCGGCAGACGAAATAAAGCCGAGGCGATGCTTATTCGTTTTCCGGATGCATACAATAGCGACCTCGACGAGATGACGAACATGAACCAGTATGGGGGTGCATTTCAATTCCTCGACGACGAGTCCGAACTCTACACTCGTGCGGATATAAAAGTCCCGTATGTTTAAGCGCGGCAAAGTGATTCTCGTCCCGTTCCCGTTCACGGATCTTTCCTCACAAAAGGTCCGCCCCGCACTCATCCTCTCCCCAGACACTGTGCACAGTCACGACGTCATTGTGGCATTTATTTCCTCAGTGATCCCGGCGCATCCCATACCAACGACGGTCGTTCTTTCCGATACGGACCGATCATTTCAGCAGACCGGACTCAAGACAGCCTCTGTCATCCGCTGCGATAAAATCGCGACACTCGACAAACGTATTGTGCTCGGGGAGCTTGGCACACTTCCACAAGGACACATGACATTGGTTGACCGAGCGCTTCGTCGCGCCTTAGGCTTAAAAGCATGATATGAAGCCTCAATCCCTCAACACCAGAATCTTTTTAGACAGCGGCGATCCGGCCGAGCCCCGCGAGGCAATCCGGTTTTTGGGTTGGCTTGACGGGCAGACGACCAACCCGAGCCTCATTGCGAAGAACCCGGAGATTAAAACGCGGCTTGATCGAGGCGAGCGTCTTTCGCGAGAAGAAGCCGACCGCTTCTATCGCGCCGTGGTCGAAGAAGTGTCTGGTCTCATTC
>CAZNTM010000018.1:6652-13978 GCA_964576005.1 uncultured Gammaproteobacteria bacterium | reverse complement strand
AATTTTCATATTTTGGCTGCGGCTTTGCAAAAATTTTTCAACAGATACGCTGTATATGCTTCAAAATTTTTGCTTCGCCTCGCCATAAAATCTGAAAATTTCGTCACGAAAATTATTACGCAACAAGTCTAATGTTTCTCTTACCCTATGTTTGAAGATCCGACATCGGTTCCATCCGTTCCTCAAAAGGAGAGTCTTCCGCCACCGGCAGCGGAAGAAACTGTCGCCGCCCCACCCCAGCCGTCGCCTCCGGTTGCTCCAGCAACGTCTGAAGCAGAGCCTCCTCCTGCTTCCGTATCGGCTCCGGTCCGCACTGCCGGCGATGTCGGGCGCGTTCCTGCCGATATGGTCGGCCGGACGATTGTCATGCCGGAAAATTTCTACGTCCCTCCAAAACGGCCGACCGTCGGCAGCCGGGTGGTTGTCATTGTCTCAATCGCCCTGCTCGTCGCTGGAGTGATGTGGGGGGCAGGATTTTTCATTAGCCAGAACGTGGACGTGCCATTGCCGTTCTTATTTCCGAAACGGAAAAAACCGCCCGTGTCGGTAGTAAGTCCGGTTGAATCAACCGCGCCAGTGGAAGGGCCACAGGGGCCTTCGGAAGTTCCCCCGCAGCCGTTGCCGCCGGTACCTCCGGCAGAAGTTCCTCAAGAGGTTCCTTTGGTGATCCCGGAGGTTGCCGGGCCAATCCCGGAGACAGCTCCAATTCCTGAAGTTCCAACGCTCCCCGAAGTCCCATCTCAAGAGACCATTCCTCCGGAAACTCCCCTTGGGCTGCCGACGGTTACGAAGGTCGCCAGCGGCGCTGATGCGGACGCCGATGGGCTCACCGACGAAGAGGAGAAGCTCTACCTCACCGATCCGACGGTGCGCGACAGTGACAATGATGGATTCCCTGATGGGGCAGAGTTAGTGAAACTCTACGCTCCAAATCTCGGGGAGGGAAAACGACTCGAGGAAGCCGGAATTACCCAAGTCTATACGAATCCGGTGCATCGGTACCGGGTATTCGCTCCGGCGTCATGGGTCGTGAAGGCGACTGATAACACGGCGCAGGAGGTGATCTTCACATCCTCCTTCGGGACCGGGGAGTTCGTGAGCATTCTCTTTCAGGAAAATAGCGGAAAACTCCCCATCCGGCAGTGGTACGAGCGGCAGAATCAGGCAGCGGGGTCCTCGGGGGTGAGCGAGGTGACGACGCCGCAGGGGATCAGCGGCCTTGAGAGCGCTGATGGGTTGACGACGTACCTCGCCGTGGGTCCCTCGGTGTTCGTGGTCAGTTACAACATCGGCATTCGTACCGATGCGAACTTCCTCTCGACCGCCGCAATGATGCGCAATAGTTTTACCCTTTCCACTCCGTGATGGCGCCCCGAGAGCTCCATGTAGCGTACCGGATCTTCACGAAGGGAGCGCTTCTCCTGCCTCGATCAAGCGCGGTCAGACTCTCACGGGCAGTGCTCCATGAGCCCGGTCCAAACAGTACGGCAAGGGGCAATGAGCTGTCGGTGGTCTTTGCGGGATCATCTCGGATGCGGCGGCTTTCCCGACAATTTTACCCAAAGCATACGGCGGAGATCCTCGCCTTTTCCATGGACCCTCCCGTCGTTGGGGAACTCGTGTTCTGTCCGGAGCTCATCGCGCGTCGCGCGGCAGCGTGGGGCCGGACGCCATCCCAACACGCGCGTCACCTCTTTGTTCATGGATTACTTCATCTGTATGGGTATAATCATCAGCGTGCGCAAAGCGCCAGACGGATGGAGCGGTTAGAGAAAAAAATATGTGGATGAGTGTGCGCGCTGCGTTTCGCGGGCTTGCCCGGGCGTGGAGGACGCAACGAAATTTTCGCTTCGATGTCTCGTTTGGGATCATGGTACTTTTGCTTGCGGCAGTGTTTCGGTTTTCTGCCGGCGAGTGGCTCATTGTCCTTGCCGTCATTACGGCAATGCTCGTGCTCGAGTTGCTCAATACGACCGTTGAGTTCCTCTGCGATCTCTTGCAACCAAGGCTCCATGACGCGGTTGGGGTCATCAAAGATGTTGCGGCTGCTGCCGTGCTCGTCGGCGCTTTTGGAGCTGCGTTGGTTGGACTGCTCGTCTTTCTGCCGCATGTTCTCGCTCTTGTGAGCAACCTATACCCATAGACAGTCCAGAGCCCTTGACGGTATACTTTAAAGATAAAATCCAAAAATTTTCACCGTTGTGGCACGACAGCAGACAATTTGCGGCATTGATCTTGGTTCCACGGCAACACGCGTGGTCATGGCGCAGGAGTTGGGACAGGCGGCCTCCACGAGCCCATGGCCGTTGCAGATTCTCTCGGCAGTGGAGGTGGCGTCCGAGGGGATTCAGAAAGGGGTCGTCACGAGCCTTGATGATGCGGTCTCTGCGCTCTCAAACGCCATTGAGCGCGCCGAGCGCATGGCAGGCCGGAGCGTTGAGCATGCCTACATCGGGATCACGGGGCTTCATGTGCTTTCGCAGATCTCCCGCGGGGTCATCGCCATTGCCAAGCCTGACGGAGAGATTGGGCACGACGACGTGAGCCGCGTTATTGAGGCGGCGCAAGCCGTGGCAACCCCGCCGAACTACGAGATCTTGCACGTCATCCCGCGCAGTTTTTCCGTGGACCAGCAATCCGGAGTGAAAGACCCGGTTGGCATGACCGGCATTCGGCTTGAGGTGGACGCGCACATCATTCAGGGGCTCTCGTCGCATTTGCGAAATATCTCAAAGGTGGTCTTTCGCACCGGCGTTGATATTGATGACGTCGTGCTCTCGGTGCTCGCGGCATCGGAAGCCGTGCTTTCGCGCCGGCAGAAAGAGCTGGGGGTGGCGCTTATCTCCATCGGAGGGATGACGAGCGCGCTTGCGGTCTTTGAAGAGGGGGATTTGCTCTCGACCTCGGTGTTGCCGGTTGGCGGAGCGCACATCACGAACGACATCGCCATCGGACTTCGGACCTCCATTGATCTTGCCGAGATCGTCAAGCGAGAGTACGGCTCTGCAACGCCCTCGCGGGTCACCCGGAAAGACGAGGTGGCGCTTGCGGAAATTGCGCCGACGGAAGCGGGGGTGTTCTCCCGCCGGTACGTTGCGGAGATCATCGAGGCGCGGCTTGAGGAGCTCTTTGAGCTCACTGATAAAGAGCTTGTGAAACTCGATCGCAGCGGCACGCTTCCTGCCGGCATCGTCCTTACCGGCGGGGGGGGTCAGATTCCCGCCGTTACCGAGGTGGCGAAGAAAATTTTCCGACTGCCGGCAGCGGTGGGGACAAGCCTCGAACTCCCGAGCGCCATTGAGAAGATTAAAGATCCCGGAATGAGCGCGGCGTTGGGGCTCGTGCTTTGGGGGTACAATGCCGGGCGTGACGAAGGGCAGCGCTGGTTCACCGGCGGGCTTCCGGGCGTTGGCAAATTGGGGACAAGATTGTCCGGGTGGGTAAAGGGGTTGTTCCGGTAATCGCGGGGTTGACGGGAAGGGAAAGAGAAGGGTAGGGTAAGGAGACCTCAAGAGTACTTCAGTATGGAGATAAAACCGACCATTGAGACGTTTGCAAAAATTAAAGTGGTAGGCGTCGGGGGATCTGGCGGCAGCACGATTAACTGGATGCTCAAGAGCAAGATCCGCGGCGTGGACTTCCTCGCGGTCAACACTGACGCGCAGGCGTTGCACCATTCCTTGGCTCCGCATAAACTCCACATCGGGAAAACGACGACCCGCGGGTTGGGCGCTGGCATGGATCCCGAGCTCGGGAAGAAAGCAGCCGAGGAGAATCAGAATGAAATTCGCGACGCCCTCAAGGGGTCTGACATGGTGTTTTTGACCTGCGGGTTAGGCGGTGGCACGGGCACAGGGGCGGCGCCGCTGATCGCAGAGATGGCGCGGGATATCGGGGCGCTCACCGTTGCGGTAGTCACGAAGCCGTTCAGCTTCGAAGGCGCCCAGCGTCGCGCGATCGCCGAGAAGGGACATAGCGAGCTCGCGGGTAAAGTGGATACGATCATCACCATCCCGAATGATCGGCTGCTTTCCGTTGTGGACAAGAAGACGACGTTGCTTGAGGCGTTTGCGGTAGTCAACGAGGTGCTTCGGCAGGGGGTCGCGGGCATTAGCGAGATTATCACGGTCCCGGGCCTCATCAACGTTGACTTTGCCGATGTCAAAGCGATCATGCAGGATGCCGGGTCCGCGCTCATGGGTATCGGAGAGGCCGAGGGCGAGAACCGGGCGCTTGAAGCCGCGAAGCAGGCAGTATCCTCTCCGCTGCTGGAGCTCTCGATCGAGGGAGCAAAGGGCGTGCTCTTTATTATTACCGGCGGGCCGGACCTCACCATGCATGAAGTGAACGAGGCCGCGAAAATTGTGACCAACGAAGCAGATCCGAATGCGAAGGTGATCTTTGGCACGGTGATAAACGAGAACATGAAATCGGCGATCAAGATTACGGTCATCGCAACCGGTTTTGGCATTCTTCCGGAACGAACAAGTCACAGTGGCGCCTACGCGGTCGGGGCGCGGGTGAAAATCGGCAACATTCCCTCCCGGGTGCAGCCGATGAAAGTTACCGGCGAAGGCGGTAGCGAGGAGCTGACGCTCAAAAAAACCAAGGAAGAAGAGGAGCTCGAGATCCCGGCGTTTATCCGAAAGAAAATGGGCTGATGTGGAGGAAGAGGTAAAGCACATCCTCGAAGAGCACGAAAAGCTCATTCGGGAAATCCGCGGTCATACGAAAGCGCTTCATCGCGCTCTTATTTTTGGCACCGTTGCCGGGGTCGTCCGGTTCGTGGTACTGTTTGTCATTCCGATTCTTCTCCTGTACCTCTACGTGGTCCCGGCTTTTCAGAAGTATCGGAGTTCATTTCAGTCCCTTCAACAGGGAAAGACCTCTGTCGCCGACTTTTTGCGGGAAATGCCGCCAGTGCTTCGCGGATTGTTTCCCTTGGTCGGCGTAGATCTTTCAGAGCTTGAGCGTCAGGCTGCGCTCCAGCAGCAAGCGCGTCGGATAAAACAAAAATAGGTGTATGAAAATGACCTCATCCCTTGTCGCCGGGGTCCTTGTGGGAAGCATCATCCTCGGGGGAGTTTCCGGCGCCATCGTTTCAATGCAGATTCGCGATGCCCGCGATGCGGATGCTCCTCTGGTCCCTGCTGAAGACGTCCGGAGGACGGACGAATCGGCAGCAGAACTATTACCGGGGAGTCGCGAGAGCGTCCGCGGTTTTGATGAAGAGGCGTTGACAATGGAAACCGTGCGCCGCGCAAGTCCGAGCGTCGTTTCCATTGTGGTCACGAAAGAGCTCGAGTTGCGCCGGCAAAGCGGGGAGGAGTTCCCCCTTGACGATTTTTTCGATTTTGGATTTCCGTTTGACCCGTTTGGGTTTCGACCACGGCTGCAGCCAGAAGCCGAAACGCCTCCTGCCCCAAGGCGCGAACGCCGGGAAGTGGGTGGCGGCAGCGGATTTTTTATTAGCGCAGACGGGCTGGTGCTCACGAATAAGCACGTTGTTGCTGACGAAGAGGCGGAGTATACCGTGGTGACGAATGACAACAAGGAATACCGCGCGAAGGTCGTGGGCCGCGATCCGACCAATGATCTTGCCGTGGTAAAAGTAGAGGGTCGGGGGTTTCCCGTGTTGGCGTTGAGTAACTCAACCGGACTCGTCATTGGTCAGACCGTCATCGCGATTGGCAACTCGCTCTCCCAGTACCGCAATACGGTGACGAAGGGGGTCGTTTCCGGCATTGGGCGGCGCGTCGTTGCCGGAGATGGTGCAGGGTCCTCGGAGGTTATTGAAGAGGCAATCCAGACTGATGCTGCCATTAATCCCGGAAATTCCGGCGGACCGTTGCTCAATCTCAAAGGGGAGGTCGTGGGTATTAATACTGCGGTGAATCGCGGGGGGCAGCTCATTGGGTTTGCGATTCCGGCAAACACCGCGATGCCGGTGGTGCAAAGCGTCAAAAAGTTTGGCCGCATCATTCGGCCGTGGCTCGGGGTTCGCTACGTGCTCATTAATGAACGAATCTCCAAGGAGAACAATCTTCCCGTGAAGCGTGGGGCGCTTGTGCTGCGCGGTGAACGTCGCACCGATCTGCCCGTGATCCCGGGCTCTCCTGCAGACAAGGCAGGGATTGAGGAGAACGACATTATTGTCTCCGTGAATGGAAGGAATATTGATGAAACACACACCCTTGCCCGGGAAATCCAGAAGTACCAGCCAGCCGAGGTCATCGAATTAAAAATTTTGCGCAAAGGGGCCGAGAAGATTCTGAAAGTGAAACTGGAAGAGTTTAAGGAGTAGATATTTTATTTTGTGGCTGATGATCTGCTCGTAAAATTTTCCCACCTCCTTGAGCGTGTAGACACGCTCGGGAGGTATCTTTGACCTTGATCGAAAGCGCGAACAGGTCGGGGAGCTGGAGCAGCAAATGAGCGCTCCGGGGTTTTGGAGTGAGCGCGAGCGCGCCACGGCGTTGTCAAAAAAAGTGTCTGACCTCAAAAGCGAGATTGAGGAAAACGAGCGGGCTCGTACTGATATTGTAGACGCCCAAGAACTTGCTCGACTCGATGCCGAGGATCCCAAACATCCGCTCAAAACTGATCTTGAAAAAAGAACAAGCGAACTGGAAGTACAGGTCCGCCAGCTTGAGTTAGCGCTGTTGTTAGACGGCGCCTACGACGAAAAGAGCGCTATTGTCACGGTGCATGCCGGCTCCGGTGGCACCGAGGCCATGGATTGGGCGGCAATGCTGTTGCGGATGCTTCTCCGGTATTCCGAAGCCAAGGGCTTTTCAGCGCGGATTGTTGACGAATCCCGTGGCGAGGTTGCCGGCTACAAAAGTGTGACCATCGCGGTCAACGGTCGCTGGGCGTATGGGTGGTTAAAAAGCGAAGCGGGCGTGCACCGGTTGGTGCGCATTTCGCCGTTTGACGCCGAACAAATGCGGCATACGAGTTTCGCGCTTGTGGAAGTGTTGCCAGAGCTTGAGGATGTTGCGGAAGTCGAAATCAAACCAGATGAACTGCGAGTGGACACATTTCTTGCCTCGGGCCACGGTGGACAGTCGGTGCAGACCACCTACTCGGCAGTACGCATCGTGCACATTCCAACGAATATTATTGTCACCTGTCAGAATGAGCGTTCCCAGTTGCAGAATCGCGAGACCGCCATGAAAATTTTGCGCGGCAAACTCTTGGCGAAGCGACTTGCCGAGCAGCAGGAGCAGCGAGACAAGCTTCGCGGCGTCGTCCTCTCCCCAGAGTGGGGCAATCAAATCCGGTCCTATGTGCTCCAGCCGTATAAAATGGTGAAGGATCATCGGA
>CAZNTM010000018.1:0-6552 GCA_964576005.1 uncultured Gammaproteobacteria bacterium | reverse complement strand
GAGTCCGGGCTCTCGGAGTTAGTACAGGAAGGGGTTGCAGCCGGTCGGCTCAAGTTCACCACGGACTATGCCACAGCGATTCCCGGAGCCGACATTATTTTTATTTGCGTCGGCACACCGCCGCTTGAATCAGGAGAGGCCGATCTTTCTCAAGTGTTTACTGCCGCACGCGACATTGCCAAGCATTTAAAACAATACGCTGTCATCGTTGATAAAAGCACCGTGCCGGTTGGCACTGCCGAGAGAGTGAGTAAAGCCATCACCGACGTCATCCTGAGCGACCCCGCACGGGCGGGGGAGTCGAAGGATCTCTCATTCGACGTTGCCTCGTGCCCGGAGTTTTTGCGAGAAGGGGTTGCCGTGAGCGATGCGTTAAACCCAGATCGTATTGTGATTGGCGCCGACACTGATCGCGCGCGGCAACGTCTGCTTGATGCGCACAAAGGACTTCCGGGTGAGCGTATCGTGACGGACATTCGCACTGCCGAGATGATTAAATATGCGAGCAACGCCTTTCTTGCCGCAAAGATTTCATTCATCAATGAGATCGCAAATCTCTGCGAAGAGGTCGGTGCCAACGTAGATGACGTGGCGCGCGGGATGGGGCTTGATAAAAGGATCGGCGCTGCATTTCTCAAAGCCGGAATCGGGTATGGCGGTAGTTGTTTTCCAAAAGATACCAAGGCGCTTCATTCTATCGCGGCGGGGCATAATTACGACTTCAAACTTCTCAAAGCCGTCATCGAAGTCAACCAGCAGCAGCGGCTGCGGTTTCTGGAAAAAGTAAAACAAGCGCTCGGTGGGGTTTCAGGTAAACGCATCGGCGTGTTAGGCCTCGCGTTTAAGAACAACACCGATGATGTCCGCGAATCAGCCGCGATTGAAATTATTAAACAACTCATCAGCGACGGCGCGTTGGTGATCGCTTACGATCCCAAAGCTGAAGCAAACGCCAAGCGCGTGCTGTCCGAACTTCTCACCGCTTCCACTGCCGCGGACGCACTCCGCGACGCCGACGCTGCCCTCATCCTCACCGAGTGGAGCGAGTTTCGCGATTTGCCGTGGGAGCGCCTCAAGACCTCCATGCGTCAGCCCATCGTTCTCGACGGGAGAAATGTGCTTGATCCTATGACCATGCGCGCTCTTGGATTCCGTTACCTTTCGGTTGGACGCTGAAATTTTCGCGTTTTAACCTTGGCGAATGCGTACTTCAATCAATCGCTCGGGGTAGGGGGGGGTCGCGCAGCCCGACAGCGACTACAGTGAAAGTCAAGACAGTCGTTATACTAACATTTTCCACGGCCGTGGAAAATGTTAGTACTGGGATGTTTCGGCACGTTGGCGGCGACGCCGATGCTCTTCGGCGGTCCGGATACATTTTTTTGTGAGCACTCCACTTTCTATGAAATGCTCCATGACTCGCGCTTCATTTTCGACAATATCCGCGATGAGTAGCTGCACGTGCTCGTGAAGTCCGTAGTAATCCACGATGCCATGCACGAAAGACGCGCACCGGAAGGGGTAGATGAATACACTCTGTTGGAGCATGAGGAAATTTCCTCCACGGAGTGCGTCGCGGATGGCGTCGCGGAGACGTCGTTTCTTTTCAGGGATATCAAAGATCACGAGACGCCAGCGTCCATCCCACGTGGGAGTCTCAGTCCGTCGCTGGAGGAGTTCTCCCTCTGCGGAGATCCGGTAGCGCGCGAGCCGTTGTTGCCCGCGTTCAGTGAGTTCATAATAGAGTGTTCCGTTGGCCTCCATGACGTCTTCAAGGTAGCCCTGTCTTTTACAGTAGGCGATGTAGGCCCAAAGCTCTTTCGTTTCCCGCCGTCTCGCTCGCCAGTGTTTTTTCAGCGTATCACGAAAGAGCGCACGGTAGATATGGCCACCCTTTCCGTGTGTCATGCCGATAATCGCAAAATCCTCAAAACAGCGGAAAATTTCTCGAATCCCGAGACCGAGGATTTTGCCCGTTCGTCGCTTCATACTTTTTTATTGATTTGTTGCTTCATGAGGGTGACTAGAGAGCATACTAACATTTTCCACGGCCGTGGAAAATGTTAGTATGTGTGGAGGAGAGAGAAGAGGGAGGTGTTTTTTGCATTTGGTTGGGATCTATGGATAATAACGTATGCCTCTGGTATACTGCAGGAGAACCACTGCCGTTTCGTCAAATAGGCCTGTACGGCCCGTCCTGTCCAGAGGTTCGTGGTAATTCCGATTAATTCTTGGAAAGGAAGTAGTGAGCAGAGGCATATGATGGAGGGTGAATGCTAAGACCCACCATCCTACCAGAGGCGGACATTTCTATCTGGGGCAAAGCGGACATTATCACGTTGGGGCGACAACACGGTTGACAGCGGTTCGTCTGACGTCTACAGTAGATAGTTCAGTGGGGGATGTACCTTGTCAGTTTAGTTTCTGAGGCGTTACTCATGGCGCGGGGAGGTGCGCGGTGCGCGTACAAACGATCTATGATTCCGGAAGTTCTCGGCTGTCCGAAGATGCGATGGTCGTCCGCCTTCCGTTGGCGATCGTCGCAGACGGGGTGAGCGCTCCCTACGGCGGAGGATCTCCTCGACTCTTTGACGGTCTCAGCGGCGGATGCATGGTCGCTCGAGCGATCACTGCTGAACTCACAGCGTTTGAGCAGCGGTCGCTTCGAGAGATTCTCACAGCCGCGAGTGAACGCGTCCGGGTCATCCAGGAACAGGCAGGGCTCTCTCTCGTTCGGGCCGATCAGCTCGCCGGCGCTGTGTTCGCCGCCGTTACGATCGCCTCCAACATGGTCGAGGTGATCCAGGCGGGGGATTGCTTCGTCCTCTGGGAGTACTCTGATGGCAGCTTCGGTATGACGCCGAATCAAGTATGGCAGCACGATCAGGAGCTCGGGGCGCTCCGGGGAGATGTGATGGAAGAACTCGCGAGTAAGCGAGGAATTCATTTGCAGCAGGCGACTGCCGAAGAGCGCGCCGAGATCAGGAGAATCTCGTGGGGAGGACGGTTTCACGAGGTGAGGTGCGCGCTCCGCGGGCGCGACGTGAATCAGGGAGGGGACTGTGGATTTGCGCTGCTTAATGGGCAGCGGGTTTTCCTCGAGCACTGCGTGATTCGCGGACTGCCGCGGGAAAAACTCGCGCGCGTGCTCCTTGGTTCTGACGGGATCGTGCCGTGGGAATCCTTCGGAGGAGATGCTGAGAAGGTCGCACCCGAGCTACTGTGCGCGTACCACTCTGGCGGCCTAGTCGCACTGCTCGCGTATGTGCGCTCACTTCAGATACCGAGCGCCACGAACCGCTGGAAGAATTTGCCCGAGGCTTCTGCGATCGCTATCGAGTTCTAATCACGTCATCGGGGACTCTGCCTTGGTCACGCATTGTGACTGGGGTTTTTTCTTTTCCTCGTAGCTTTTGCTTTCCAAACTTACCTGCGGTACAATTGAGCATCGCTATGGTACAGCAGCACATCCTCGTCTCCGGCTCACTCGCCTACGACCGCATCATGAACTTTTCGGGTGGTTTGAGTATTGGAGCGGTTGACGGTGTCCTTGCTCAGTGTTATACTTTCAACATATGAACAGCGATTACATCATTCGAGACCGAAATATCCTTGGCGGAAAGCCGATCATTCGCGGGACACGGATTTCTGTTGAGTTCATCCTTGAACTTGCTGCGTCAGGGATGACGATTGATGATATTGTTCGTGAGTACCCATTCCTTAAACGTGATGCGGTGTTCGCCGTGTTGCGTTTCGCCGCTGACGAATTGAAGCATGAGGAGATCATGATCGAACCCGCAGTTGTCTAACGAGACGGTGTGTTCAAGTTGCTCGCTGATGAGAACATTGCACCTCGGGTGATCGCCGCGCTCCGAGAGCGCGGTTTTGATACTGTGTCCGTCCGCGACCTGATGCCGACTGCCTCTGACATCGCGATCATGGAATGGGCATTTTCCGAACAGCGCACGATCCTCACTCACGATCGTGATTTCGGAAATGTCCGCTCCTTTCCTGTTCACGGTCACCACGGCGTTATTCTCGTGCGGCTGCGCGATCAACGGCCAGCAGCGGTGATCGCTCGTCTTCTTGTGGCGTTGGAGCGGTATCGCGAGGAACAGTTCATCGGTCGCGTCTTTGTCGTTCAGGAATCAGCAGTCCGGTCTTTGCCGCCGATATAGAGATTTTATGTCGCAATCTCGTGTACTCGTCTCCGGCTCACTCGCCTACGACCGCATCATGAATTATGGTGGGGTTTTTTCGGATCACATTTTGCCGGAGAAGGTGCATACGCTTTCGGTGAGTTTTGTTGTTGATGCGCTCGTTGAACACTTTGGCGGTACTGCCGGAAATATTGCATACAGCCTTGCACTGTTGGGCATGCGGCCGGTGGTGTTGGGCAGCGCTGGGAATGATTTTGGCCGCTATAAAAAACATCTCAACCACCACGGGGTCGGGACAACGTGCATTCGCATCGTTGCCTCGGATCGCACGGCAAGCGCTTCGATCATGACCGATACAAAGGATAATCAGATTACTGCGTTTCATCCCGGAGCGTTGGCGCATGCGAGTATAAAGTATCAAGTATCTAGTATAAAGAGATTATTGAAAGACGTCGCGTTTGCCATTGTCTCGCCGGGGAATGTGGACGATATGCGCGCGCTGCCGACTGTCTATAAAAAACACCACATTCCATATGCGTATGATCCCGGGCAGATGCTCCCTGCACTTTCGAAGAGCGATCTCATTTTCGGACTCACCGGTGCGGACGTTCTTTTTGTGAACGATTATGAGCTTGAACTGCTCAAAACGCGCACTGGCTTGAGTCATGCCGCGATCCGTGATAAAGTACGCGCACTCGTGACGACGCTCGGAGAACGAGGATCGCGTATCGAGTGCGACGGGAAAACCTATAAAATTCCTTCCGCAAAACCTCGTGCCATCGTTGATCCTACTGGCGCAGGGGACGCCTATCGCGCCGGGTTTATTCACGGCCTGTTTGCCAACTGGGACTGGCCGACCATAGGACGGTTCGCAGGACTCATCGCGGTCTACACCGTTGAAAAACTTGGCACGCAGACGCATACGTTCACCTTCAACGGACTTCGCAGTTGCTACAAGGCGAATTTCGGCGTCGGACTGCCTAGAGAATAAAACCTCATCTCTTAATTTTCAATTTCCAATTTTCAATAAAAAATTTTCAATGACTCAATGATCGGGTTTGAAAATTGACGCATTGGAAAATTCAATGAGAATTGAGAACTGAAAATTGAAAATTTATCTCATTATGGTTTTCGACATTAAAACCCCCCGTTTAGCTTCCCACGGGAAAGAGCGCATTGACTGGGCGGCCCGGGACATGCCGGTGCTCGCAAAAATCAGGGCGCGGTTTGCCAAAGAAAAACCGCTCTCTGGCGTGCGACTTGCGGCCTGTCTCCATGTGACCACCGAAACCGCCAATCTGATGATTGCGCTCAAAGACGGCGGAGCTGAAGTCGTGCTCTGTCCGTCAAATCCGTTGTCCACACAAGATGACGTCGCGGCAGCCCTCGTACGCTTTTGGAAAATTCCGGTGTTTGCCATTCACGGAGAAGACCGGAAAAGTTACTACAAACATCTGACTGCGGCGCTTGCGATAAAGCCACAGATCACTTTAGACGACGGCGCGGATCTCGTCACCATGCTTCACACGAACAAAAAGGCATTCGCAAAACATCTTTGGGCAAGCATGGAAGAGACAAAAACCGGCGTCATCCGTCTGCGCGCGCTTGAAGCGTCAAAGAAACTTAAAATCCCAGTGATCGCAGTCAATGATGCGCAGACAAAATACCTCTTTGATAATCGCTACGGAACCGGGCAGTCAACCATTGACGGAATTATCCGAGCGACCGACATGCTCCTTGCCGGAAAAACTTTTGTCGTTGCCGGCTATGGTTGGTGTGGCAGAGGCGTTGCGATGCGCGCGCGGGGCATGGGGGCCCATGTCATCGTAACTGAAGTTGATGCGATCCGGGCGCTTGAAGCAGTGATGGATGGCTTTCCTGTGCTGCCAATGGCGCAGGCATTAAAAAAGGCACAAATTGCCGTGACGATTACCGGCAACCGAGACGTGATCCGTAAAGAGCACATTGCGGCAATGCCTGACGGTCTCGTGCTCGCCAACTCCGGACACTTTAATGTGGAGATTGATTTGGATGCGCTTCGTAAGGCGGCAAAGTCCGTCGTGCGCGTTCGAGAAAATGTTGAGGAGTATGTGCTGCGCGACGGCAGGCGGATTATGGTGCTCGGAGAAGGTCGGCTGGTGAATTTAGCTTGCGCGCACGGGCATCCGGCAAGCGTGATGGATATGAGCTTTGCAACCCAAGCGCTTTGCGCCGAGTATGTGGCAAATGTGAGCAGTACTTCTCGACTTCGCTCGAAGAATAATGAGACGAAACTCGCAGTGAAAGTTCACGACGTGCCCAAAGAACTCGAGCAGTGGATTGCGACAACGAAGCTTACAAGCCTTGGATTTGCCATTGATGCGTTAACGTCAAGGCAGAAAAAGTATCTTGG
>CAZNTM010000017.1:6917-14564 GCA_964576005.1 uncultured Gammaproteobacteria bacterium | reverse complement strand
CCGCCAGAACGCGAAGGATCTCGCCACGTATGCGTTGGAATGCCAAAAAGCCGGGTTAGTACCGATGGTCGAACCAGAAGTGCTCATGGATGGCGCTCACAGCATGAAGGAATGCCGACAAGCAAGCGAAAAAACATTGACTGCGGTATTTGAAGAACTACAAAACGCTGGCGTCGCCGTGGAAGGAATAATTCTTAAAACCAACATGATTCTTCCGGGGAAAGCGTCGGGTCAGACCGCCACATCGCAGGAAATCGCCGAAGCTACGGTGGAATTATTTAAAAAGGTGCTCCCGCTAAACCTCCCGGGCGAGGCGTTCCTCTCTGGAGGACAAAGCGAGATCGAAGCAACGGAAAACCTCAACGCGATACACCAACTTGGAGTCCTCCCTTGGCAGTTATCCTTTTCCTACGGCCGGGCTCTCCAGGACAGTTGTCTTAAAACATGGCTCGGCAGATCAGAAAATGTCAGCGCCGCACAAGCGGTCTTTCTCCACCGCGCAAAAATGAACAGCCTCGCAACTCTTGGGAAGTATTCGAAGGAGTTAGAATGAATTTTCATTCTCGGACTTCTTCTTGCGTTTTGAAATGCCCTATGCTAGGGTTTTACCGATTCGCGGTCATTCCCAACCTGATATACAGATCATCCGAACCCATAACGGAGGTACACCGTGGGCAACGTCCTTCAGGAAGCGCAAAAGCGTGCGCTGTCTCGTACGCACCTGTCGACCGTGAACTGTCGCGTCGCTCGCGATCTCGTCATCCTCGGCAGTGGGCTTAATGACGAGGCAATTCTCGACGCGCACCTCGCACATTACTGGCGAGAAACCGAATTTCCGTTTAGCGCCTTCGATATTAATGTCCCCGCAAAGAATGACCACCCGGGGACGTTCGTGCTCTCTTACTGGAACGGCGTGCCGGTCGTCGTGTCTCGAGGCCGAGTACACCGCTACCAAGTCCCGACCACACAACGTGAGCTACGGAACTGGATGGCAGCCGGCATGGTGCTCATGGGCGCCGGCCGTAGAATAATCATCACCAACGCGGTCGGAGGACTCACGACGGAGATGACCATTGGCAGCATTGCGCTGCCAACCGAGTTCATCGCCTGGCACTTCTCGTGTGAGGGGTACGTGGACGGCTGGAGCGATGGGCATCCTGCTCCTGAAGGACTTCTCCCGCAGCTCGACGACCCGTTCATCGTGAAGACGAGAAACTACGCGCGCGAGGTGGACCTCAAGGTCAGTTGGCCCAACGCGCGCTACATCGTAGTCCCGGGTCCCCGCTTCGGCGGCCGAGGCGAACGCTTCCTCTTCGGCGAGATCTTTCGATGTCAAACGGTCGGCATGTCCTTGCTGCCCGAACTCGATCTCATCGCCGTCGAGAATATGACGAATCCCGACCGCTCGCCGCTATTGCGCGTCGGGGCCATCCAAGTCGTGAGCGACAATCAAGATCACCCGAATGACGCCGATGTCGTTGCAGAAGTTCGGAAAGCCGCTCCGAAGATTGGCGAACTCATCGGCAAGCTTCTCAACGACAAGAGCTGGTAGGAGGGATGGATTCATGGCAAAAATCGCACATCTCGCCGGGGAGCTCGCAAGGTCGCTCGCGGGCCAAGGCCGAATGGCAGTGGTCCTTGGATCCGGGTTCAACAAGGAAGTGACGCTTGACAAATACCTCGCACATGACTGGCGGCAGCACGAATACCCCTTCAGCCGCTTCGGAATCACGGTGCGGGCAATCGCCGGGCACTGCAACAGCATCGTGCTCTCGCGCTGGGACGGCGTGCCGGTCGTCGTGAGTCGCGGACGCGTCCACGTCTACCAACGATCACCCAGAGCACTCCGACTCTGGATGGCCACGATCCTTCAACTTATGGCTGGTGACACCCGGATGTTGCTCACGAACGCAGTCGGTGGGACATCCCGCGACTGCCCGGAGGGCTCTGTAGCGCTGCCAACCAAGCTGTTCTCGCTGTTCATGCGATCAGATCAATATCTCTGCGGGGAAGAGAATGAGTTCGTTGCGGCCAGTTCGGTGCTCCTATTGAAAGACTCGGCGTTCCATCAAGAAGCCGTAAAGGCTGCACAGAAGGCGAAGCTCCGCGTTAACGCTGACGTCACATACGCGGCGGTCGTGGGGCCAAGGTACGAGGATCGCGGGGACATCGAGTTCTTCCGATCCCAAGGGGTTGCAACGGTCGGCATGTCTATGACACCGGAATGTGACCTCGTTGCGGTGGAAAACGCAGATCGCCGCCGGATTGCGGACGCTCCACCGTTCGGGCGCCGTCACAACATCGCTGCCTTTCTCGAACCGCTTCGGGTGGGCGCGGTCAACTTCGTCACGAATAACGAGACGAAGCCACGGCCATCCGGCAAGCAACTGGAGCACGCTCATGTCACTGACATCGGCGATCGCCTTCAGCCACAACTCTCGACGTTTCTCTCGGAGCTCATCCGGGCGCACTGGTGATTGCCACGGGCCGATCACGATCGGCCCGTGCAATGACGAAAATGAAGTCCAGCGCACACGCCCGGTAGTAGATCCAACAGCGGTCGGATCACTACAGGACAAGGCTGGCACGGGTCCCGGAAACGACCCGTTCTTTTTTTTCATTTGGTCGTCCGACACCCGATGTCGACATCGGGTGTCGGACGCAAACAAATAAAACAATATGAGCGGGATACCGGAATCGGACCGGCGCTTCTTGCTTGGGAAGCAAGCGTACTGCCACTATACTAATCCCGCACAAAGTACTTCCACCACGCCCTCAAGTTCTTGAGCCAACGTTGGCCTGTTTTAGCTTCCTCGCCCTCTTCCTGCTCCTTTGTTGACGCATCCTCGGGAACAATGAGTACGCGCTCGCCTACGCGGCGCAGCCCGTATTTCAGCCGTGCCTCATACTCAACTGCCAGTGGACGCTGCAGCGCCTCGAATTGTCCTGCCAAGGTCTGCGACTTCCCCTCGAGTTCGGCGACTTCGGCTTTGAGTTTCGCAAGCTCGCGACGGAGCTTGAGATTCGCGGAGAGTTCGCGGGCCACGGCGCGGCCAAGCACGAGCAACAACGCGAGCACGAGCAAAAAGAACGCCGGGTGCATCACGATGACGCGGATGCGTGAGAAAGGATGGGTATTCATCGCAGTGCCTTTATTTCTTCCTTCGCCGCCTCATTGTCTGGTTCTTGCTTGAGGATGAAGCTCCACGAGGCAAGGGCTTTCTCCTTTGATCCTACTTGCGTATAGTACCGCGCGAGCCGTTTGTGTATGTTGAGGTGGTTGCTCGCCCGAATGCCAGCAAGCAGCAAAGCTTCAATTTCTGTCCGACGCTTTGGAAAATAATCCCAGAGCAGATCGGCGAGTTTGACATAGCTTGTGACAAAGGAAACGTCATCAAGGATTGCCCGCCGATACGCGGACTCCGCTGCTGCGAAATTCCCGTCCTCGACGTAAAGATCTGCCAAGAGCTCAAAGATAAAGGCGTTCTTTGGCTGCTCTGCTGCCGCTGATTTCAGCACTGTGATCGCGGTTTTGTAATCACGAACTTCCCGCGAGAGATCCACCAATGTCAGGTACTCGGCTTTAAATGGCGTTGGAGCGCGTCGAAATTGTCGAAGGAGTCGTTGGCGTTTGGCTTCTGGGCTCTGCTGCCCGGATCGAGACGCCAGAATAACCCCGCCGATGATGAGCACCGGAAGCAGCGCCGCAAGCGTGACAATCGCCCAACGCGGGAAAGGATTTTGCATAGTCATAGAACGGTGCAGAAGCTAAGCTTCTCTCGACCGCACGAGGATCAAGAAGCTTAGCTTCTATTCAACAATAGTATATTTTAGAGTAAAAAACAACGCCCCCAACGGGGGCGTTGTTTTTTTGAGTTCCTAGTCCTTAGTCGCTAATTCCTTAGTCACCTAATTACTAGTTACTCACTCATTAGACTTTCAGCACCGGTCCATTGAGGTCAAGCCCCGGGACGCGGAAGCCGTTGAAGTCTGCGTGACTGCCGTTCACGTGACCTGCGACCATGCCGGTCGTAGAGCCGAAGTCATCGTAGCGGACATTGTCTGCGGCAGCGAGCGTGTCGCTCGTTTCCGCCACGAGGCGGAGCTGGAAGAACTCACCCGTTGTCGCGTAGTCCGTGAGGTCTGCGCGCAGGATGACCGTCTCGGTATCGCCCGCAGAGACCGTGAGACCAGCCGTGCTAAAGTTGATGTCAATTTCTCCGCTGGCCGTCGTGAGGTCGTACGTGACCGAATCGAGGGTCGTATTGTCCTTCTTGCGAAGCGCGCTGACTGTCCGGGCAGTCGTGGTCCCGCCGGATTGCGAGATCGCGAAGCTCAAGTGACCATCTCCGGCTGCCCATGCTGCTGCAGCGCCGGTGGTGAACCGAACGCCTGCGCCAGCGTCGCCGGGGGCTCCAGTGGCCGTGAGGTCAACCTGAAACACTTCGGTTGCAGCGCCTGCCGGGGTCGTTGGAGCGATCCAGGAAGCGTTTCTCGCAACCGTGAGCTTCGTGCGGCGCAAGAACATTTCGTTGCCGGTGAGCGCTGCAGAAGCATTGATGGTCGAGCCAGAGGCTTGTCCCTTTGCCACGAGGTCGGTGGTTGCCGTAAGGGAGAGCCGATCTTGGTTTCCAGAGATGGCACCCTCCTCGCCGCCTGCACCAACGACGCGGGTAAAGTCAGCCTTGACCGTGAGGATCTTTGTACCGTTCTTCGCCACGACGACATTCTGGTCGCGAACGTCAAACGTGTACGCCCCGGCCGAAAGCCGTCCCTCTCCGAGTTTTGTCGTTCCGTCGTAGAGGTAGACTTTCGAGACGTCGGAGTCTGCGCCCTGCCCGGTGCTTGTCCGCGTCACCTTGAAGGTATCAAGCTTGATATCTTCGGTGGAGGCGGTGAGTTTCGCCGCGAGCATCGGCACGTTCGTCTGCCCTGCGATGATGAGATCGGAGGTCGGGTTTCCTGCGTCAAGCGCCGAGGTAAGGGTCCCGGCTGCCGCAAAGGTCATGGCTTGGCCGGCTCCACTCACGGTTGGCGTCACGGAGGTACCTGTTGAAACTCCCGTGGCAACGATGTCGCCTGCGGCGGCAACGTTCCATGTGGAGGTTTCCAATGCAGCGCCGACACCAGACTTGTAATCAGCCTTAAGAGACAACCGTTTTGTCGTGGCTTTATTTACCACCAACGGGGTCACCAAGGTGATGGTCGTCTTCGTGGAGCCTGCGGCCGTTCCGGCTGTCGGTTGAGTAAGATCGCTCAACCTCGCGCCAGATTCATCGTAGAGGCCGAGGTTTTGCCAGTCGGAGTTGTCGTTTCCTGCGCCAACGCGGGTGTTCTGAACCGCCACACTGGTAACGCGTACGTTTTCTCCAGAGTTTGCGGTATCAAACAGAATGTTGGCCAACGGAACGCTCGTTTGACCGGCGACAATCGTGGTTGCCGCAGGCGTTGCTTCTGTCCGGACAGCGAGTGCCGGACCCTGGACCGTCTGGGTATTTCCAGAGATCGCGGTCGCTTGCCCGGCAAGCGAAATCGAGTTGCCGCTCGTCACTCCCTGCACGGTCATGCCGGTTGAAGGAGTGATGCCGACCACGACGGTTCCGGTCGCGACGGCGTCCGTGCCAATGTTGCAGCGGAACTGGTAGGTGTTGGTTCCCACCGGGAAGGTCATCGTCGTTGAGTAGACGACCGCCGGAGTCGCGTTGGCGTCTACCGGACCCGCGACGACATTACCCGCGCTATCGCGCAGGGTGCATGCCGTGATCGAGGTACGCAGAAGGCCTACTGCGAGCGTTAACGCAAACGTCGTACTGCCGGTGGTCCGAACCGATTCCCCGCGCACGACCATGTCGAAGGAGGCGAGGTGGACGTCATTTCCCCCCGGCGCAATGTTGCCGGTCGCCGGAGTCGTCGAGGCCTTCACGACCGTCAACGAGCCCGCGGCAATCGTTTGTGCGGTTGCCGTGCCGGCAAACGCTCCAGTGGGTACCAAGCCGAGGTTGTACGTTTTGCCGCGCGCGCGCACACCCGTAAAGGTGGTTCCGCTCTTCTCTAATGTGGCGGTGATGGTGCGGGCACTTCCGGCGAGCACTTCACCCACGAGCAACGCGAGGTTCACAGAGTTCCCCTTGGAAAGCTGAATCGCAGGGCTCAAATCGAACACTGCCCGGCTCTGGTCATTCCAACCAGCAACCGTCGCTAAGAGTTTCGCGTTTGTCGTGTCTTGGAGTTTCAGATCTTTGATGTCTGTGGGCACGTGAGTTCCGCCTTTCAGGAACACCACTTGGGTAAGCTCAACATCTTCGGTTGAACCTGCCGTTGCCCGCAGTTCAAAGATCTTAAGATCTTTCTTTCCTGCGTCTGGGCTTGAGTCAGAGCCCGGGTTATCCGGACCCGCGGCGATGGTGACGGTACCGATCGAGGCTCCGGAAATGGACACGGTGTTGCCCCGGATGGGGAACGTTCCATTCACTGAAGAACCCCCGGCATTCACGTCTGCCGCAGAATCAATCCCAAGCTGCAGCTGGTTGCCGCTGACTGCAGTGCCCGTTGCGGCGATGTCTCCGGCCAAGGTCAGGGTCTTTGAGGAATTCGCCGGAACTTTAATCGCACTTGAGAGCGCGAACGTTGCTTTGTGCTGCGCATCAAAGGTCTGGTTCGTGCCTTGCTGCTCGGTGCCGACGTAGAGCTTCACGCTGGAAAGATCAGCGTCTGCTGACAATCCGTAGCGGGTCACTTTTACCGACTTGATCGAGATTTCGCTCGCACCCGCCGAGAGGACCACCTTACTAAAGATGACGTCCCCGGCAAGATACGGAGCGCTCGCTGCCGGCGGAGTGTCGCTCGCCAACGAGAGCGAAAGCGCTCCCGCGGGAACGGTTTCTCCGGTCCCCGCAGCTAATCCTTTGTCTACGTTAATGGCCGAAGCTGCTGCCGTGATTGCGGCTTTATCGTAATCCGCCGCTTTGGCGACTTCAGCCCCGCTCTTGTAGTTGACGAAGAACGCATCAGGAATGTCGTCAACTTTCTTGTTCCAGTCATCTCCATAGAGCGCCTTTGCTGTGGCTTCATCTTTCACCCAGCGTAAGCTACCGCCGGCATCCACCGCGTACACTTTGGGATCAGTGGTAATCTTCACCATCCGAACTCCCGGCCGGTACGTGACGTTGCCGCCAATGGAGACTGCCTGAAGGTCAGCATCGCTAATGCGCTTCACGCTTGAGAAGTCTGCGTACCAGCTCTTGTAGGTCCTCTCGTTCGGGAAGACATAGCGTTTCCCATCTGCGCCATAGTAGTACACCGCCGGGGTAAGAGACGCGCGAATAAGGTCGCCGCTCTTAAGATCCACGGCTGCGTGCGCCACCGGCACAAACGCCGAAAGCCCAATGGACCACGCGACGGTTGAGGTCGCAACAGCCACATTAATGGCGATTCGGGTTTTCTTCACTAATCTATGCATAAGAAAACTTATTTTTTATTTTAACCGCAGAATGTCTAAACAGCGCCGCGATGGCGCTTTTTAGACCCGACCTTTGTTCTTTGGATCGTTAACACAGTATACACGGGTTTTATGATCTCTTCCTGTGGAAACATTTATGAACCGTCCACATTCAACTTTTGTTCGCCAAAAACCCAGCGCGCATGATC
>CAZNTM010000017.1:5685-6817 GCA_964576005.1 uncultured Gammaproteobacteria bacterium | reverse complement strand
TTTATGAACCGTCCACATTCAACTTTTGTTCGCCAAAAACCCAGCGCGCATGATCTCCCGGGACTTTTTCTGAAAAAACCCACGGCGCCTGTGGCAAACTCTGTACAGAAATTGCAAGCCGTGTCGTTGCCACTGGCCGGCGCTGCCGGGCTCTCCGTACCTTTGGTTGTTCGCTCCTTGCCTTTACCGCAAGTTTCGGCAACTCTTTTAGGCTGCTCACCAAAGGAAATTGAACACTCGTTGCCAGCGGCAACGCCGGATCAACGCTTCCCTGCTGTCGCTCGGAAGGAAAGTTCGTTCCCGTCAGAAACTCCCGGTCATCCTTTGTCTGACGAGCAGTAAAGACAACCGCGAGCATGACGACCATAACCGGCACGGTCGCCATGATCCAACCGCGAACGAAATTTGAAACCACCATTGATTGAACTGAAACAATGGGATGCAGCTGGCAGTGCTGCATGATCTCCCGCCCCGTCTGCTCCTGCCAGTGGGAATCTGGAGAAAGATTTTTCATTTTCCGTACTTCTGCCAGAAACGAATCGAGGTTCATATTTGGCCAATTATGGTCCGAATTTTTTTGATCAAACGGTGATGGGTAACCCGAACAGCGATGATATTGATCCCAAGATAGTGAGCGACCTCCCCCCATTTCAACTCTTGGACGTACCGGAGTTCTAAAATCGTTCGTTCTTCGTCGGAAAGGTGTTGTAAAATTTTTCGAACACTCTCAACGCTAATCGTCCGTTCTGACAAGCGCTCAATTTCTTCACTGCCCTGTCTTTTGGAAATCACCTTACTTAAATACTCGTTTTCCGGATCGTCCAAGGAAACAGCGTGTGCCTGGACTCGATAGTGGTCTTTCAGGAGATTTTTCCCAATCTGGAAAAGGTAGGCTTTCATCCCCCGAATATTTTCCACACGCATCCGATCCCAAAGCTTCATGTACGCCTGCGAGCAAATGTCTTCAGCATCATGCGCGTTGCCAACCCTCGCAAGTACATATCCGTACAATACCCGAACCGTCTCCTGATAGAACTTTCCGTATTCTTCTGGACTCACGATCGTAGACATGAAAGAAGACGTAATAAGACCCTAACGTGTTACAGAATTCTACTATTCGGGAAAAATTTGG
>CAZNTM010000017.1:1702-5585 GCA_964576005.1 uncultured Gammaproteobacteria bacterium | reverse complement strand
ATTCATGTGAAAATACAAAAAAATGCCATACGTGTCAAAGGGTGACCCATATGGAACTCACATGACCCACGGACTGGTGAGCAACAACAAAGTAAGGATAGTCGCAAGGGCAAAGAAAACCTTCCGCGAGGAAAGCGGCGATAATCCAAAAATCCCTAACAAAAGCGAGACAGCGACGGTCGTCACCGCCGCTCTCGCAAGGATGGGAATAGGAAGCCAGGACGCGGCAAGGAGCATCTGCCAAGAGAGAAAACCAACGAGCAGCGAGGAAACCCCAAGGAAAGAGGCAAACGAAAGATCAGAGAACAACAACGCGAGCGGCAACGACAGCGAGAAAACGACGATGGAAGACACCCCAAGGAAAATCGTCATTGCCGCAGAGAGAAACGAAAGCAAGAAAACCGACATGAGGTAGAGCGCAAGCGCGTTCGTACTCGTAAGCTCAATCCAATAAAGCTCAACCGCAACCAATGCAAAGAGTGCAAGCAACGCCGTCAAGGGCGAGAGGAACAAAAGCGAAGCAAGCGAGAGCATGGCAATGCCAAACTTCAGCATCCGTAAGGGGGCCCCTTCCCATGCGGCTTTGGGTCCTTGGACCCGGACATACTCGTGGTAAAGGGCAGTAAGACGCGACGCCGCCCCTTCCCAGGTATATCGCCCGACACGCGCCATGCCAATCTGTTTTGTTTCCCGCAAACGCAACCGAGCTTGGGCAGAACCGGAAAGCGCTGTCTCAAGCGCGGTAAGCAGCGACAAAACATCGCCCGGGCGGACGTACACGGCCGCCTCCCCTGCAATCTCCCGCAATGATGGAATATCACTGACAATGCTTGGGGTACCAACGGAAAGCGCCTCAAGCAGAGGCAATCCAAACCCTTCCTCCCGCGATGGCAACACCAACGCGCGCGCGTGAACGTAGAAGTCGCGCAACGCTTCATCACTCACATGGTCAACAAAATGGACGCGTACCGAAGGAAACTCCCCAACCTTTGCCGCAAGCCATCTGCGAAAGGCGTCAGGCGCGCCAATGAGCAGCAACGCGTATCCTTGTCGCGCCGGCTTTTGAACAAACTGACCAAACGCCTCAAGGAGAACCGGAAGATTCTTATGCGGATAGGCTGAACCGACGTAGAGCACATACGGCAAAATGCTCCGCTGTTTTCTGCGATCGCTCCCATGCCGGGCAACACGATCAAGATGCTCTGTCCCCTCCCCGATAACAACAATGCGGGCAGTGGGGATGCACAACGCTTCGGTTAAAACGCGCGCGGTCTCCTCTGAAACCGCAATAATACGGCTTGCGAATTTTGCGATGAACCACACCGTAATCCGATACCCCTGAAACTTTAACCAATACAGCGGATACCAGCGGGTCGTTGCCTCGGCAACCGGTCCGGCATGAAGGAGAATAAGATCGTGCACCGTAACCACCCATGGGATCCGAAGCAATGTTAATACCGCCGCCGCAAGCAGCGGAACGTTAAAATGAAAAAAATGAACAAGGGACGGACGGCTCGAGAGTAATACGAAGGCAAAACGAATCTGTTCCTGCCAGACGCTATACCACAATGCGCCAACCGCACGAAGCGTAACGCGGAAAAAAACGCTCCCAAGCCGCAACGCTGCCTCATGAGAAACAAACGCAGTGACCCGCGGCAGATCCTCGCGCGCGTCAAGCGCGCGCAGCATCTCCTCGCTGTAGCGACCAATGCCGCGCTGGCGCGTTCCCGCTAGTCTTGCGTCAATGACGATGTGCATACCTGGAGCGCTTCTCTCGCGCACCGTTGCCATGAAAACTCACAAACTCGTTTTCGACCACGGGAAATGAGATCCTCCCGAAGGGCAGCATCGGTAAGTACCGAAGAAAGCGCAGACTCCCAGAGTTCAATCTGGTAGGGCGACACCAATAGTCCGGCTTCTGCAACCGTCTCGGTCATCGCGCTGCCAAAGGAGGCAACCACCGGCACGCCAACCGCCATTGCCTCCAACGGCGGAAACCCAAACCCTTCGTAAAACGAAGGGTAAAGCAACGCGCGCGCGCCAGAAAGCAGCGACCACTTTTCCAACTCGGACACTGCGCAAGACGGATCAATCATCACCAGTTCATGCGGCGGATGAAACCTGGCAAGAAACGTTCGAAGTCGGGCGAGAAGCTTCGGATTCTTCCGCCGGTGCTTTGTCCCGATCGCCAATACATACGGACATTTGACATTGGGCATTTGACATTGGACATTGGCGCGAAGCGCCGTGGGCGCTCCCCACGGGATGACCGTAATCCGCGATGCGAGATTGGGGAAAAAGTGAACGAGCTCTGCAGCAGTGAAACGCGACGGGCAAATAATGCGTGCCGCAGACGCAATGAGCGAACGCGGTCGCACAAGCGCATGCCAAAGCCGGTCCTTCATTTTCATCCACTGTGGAAAACGCAAGAAAGAGCAATCATGGACAATGAGCACGAGCGGGGTTTTTCGCACTGTGATGGGCTGCAATGTCGGGGCAAGCACGACCGCGGGCCACGTGCCGCTCACTTGCGCGACAAGCTCATCAAACGGCAATGCTGCTTTGACAGCATGACGAAAAAGGCCAACGCGATTTGAACGACGCGAAACAAGCGAAGGCAGCGACAATGACGGAAGTTTTTTTTGTCGCGTGCTCAAAACCACGGTAACGTCTGCATCGAGTTTACCGAGTGCCAGCAGGAGACCGCGTATCGCAAGCTGAATCCCTCCCGGGGTCGGTTCAAGCAGTGCCCTCCCGTCAATGGCGATCATCATACTCGCCGCTTTCCTGCCTGAAACTCCGCCCAGACGCCCTGAAGATACTGCTGAAACTGCTCTTGGAAACGCTGCCGGGAAAACTGTTTCGCGTGGGAGCGCAGACGGACTGGATCAAACTGATCATCTTCAAACCGGATGACGGCATCGGCAAGCGCTTCCCAACTTTGCTCATCAAACAGCACGCCGGTGTTGCCCGGCAGAACGGTCTCCAACACCCCGCCGGCGCCATAGGCGATCACCGGAGTACCCGCAGCCATGGCTTCCACCGGAGTAATGCCAAAATCCTCCTCTTGAGGATGGATGAGCGCCCGCGCTTGCGAAAGCCATCGGCGTTTCTCCTGCTCACTCACCGCCCCGAGGAAGCGGATATTCTTCCCTTGCGCACGAGCTTTGAGCTTGAGATGAATTTCCTCCTCGCCAGTGCCAATAATGACCAGCGGAATGTTCATTGCGGCAAACGCGGTAATCGCAAGATCAATGCGCTTATACGGCCGCAACCGCGAGATGAGCAGGAAGTAATTTCCCCGTTCGCGCGGCAACGACAAATTGTCAAATGCTTCCACGTCTACCGGCGGGGAGATGACGACCGCGTCGCGGTGATAGTAGGTACGAATACGCTCGGCAACAAAGCGGGAGTTTGCAATGAAGCGATCAACGCGCTGCGCGGCATGCCAATCCCACATGCGCAAGCGGCTTAACACCATGGGGAGCAGCCGTTTAATCGGCCGCGGGTAGTGGAGCTCTTCAACATACCGATGCATATCGCTCCAGAGGTACCGTGTCGGCGTGTGGCAATAGCAGAGGTGAATGGTCTTCGGATGCGTGACGACCCCTTTAATCAGGGCCGAGGCAGAGCTCACGACGACATCAAACTCCGAAAGCGGGAGGGACTCCACGGCCGTGGGCATGAGCGGCAACAACCACTTAAAAAAATACCGCGACGCGGGCAGGCTTTTGAAATACGACGGCCGGATACGGCCGGGTTCAAACACCCCGTCAAGCACCTTTGGATCGGAGAGCAAGGTAAAAATCGGAGCGTCAGGATAGAGGTCGGCAAGGACCTTGAGCACCTGCTCGGCGCCTCCGAATTGCGTCAGGTGATCATG
>CAZNTM010000017.1:0-1602 GCA_964576005.1 uncultured Gammaproteobacteria bacterium | reverse complement strand
ACCGCTCTCCCGGACAACACCACCCACGGCGTCTTTGCGAGAATCCACAGGTCAAGCAGGAACGACCAGTTCTCGATGTAGTACATGTCCAAACGCACCTCCTCCTCAAACGCGAGGTCGGATCGCCCGGAGATTTGTGCTAACCCCGTCATGCCCGGTTTGATCGTGAGCACGCGTCGTTCTCCTGCCGAATACTTCGCGACCTCTTCGGGAAAGTGCGGCCGGGGACCAACAAGGCTCATCTTCCCCAAAAAAACGAGAAAGAGTTCCGGGAGTTCATCAATGCTATAGCGCCGCAGCCAGCGCCCAACCCGCGTGACCCGTGGATCGTGTTTGAGCTTCACGAGCGGGCCATCAGAACGGACGTTCTTTTTCGCAAGCGCATGATAGCGCATCGTATGCGTTCCCGGAATCATCGTGCGCAACTTGAGATACCGGAAGACTCTCCCATTCTCGCCAACGCGCAGAAGCGGCGACCCATCATCGAGGGTGTGGAAAAATACCGATCCAGTCGAATCAAGCCGAATGAGCAGCGCCGCAAGCGCCATGAGCGGACTCATAAGCACGATAAGCAATGCCGACAACAGAAGATCAAACGCGCGTTTCGCCACTCTTCCCCACCCTTCCAGTTTCGTGCGCTTAAACTCCACGACCGGGATGGTCCCGACCATGGTCATCTCCCGCCGCGTTTGCCTTCGTTGCGTCACATCCGCAGCGTACTTCACCATCCGCTGCGTTGCATCGGCAAAGGCCAAAATCTCCTCCCATCCTTGAGGATCCATCGTCGCATCAGCAACGTGAATCTCGTCCACCACGTAGAGGCGATGGAGGTCCTCGAGGCGCTTCCTCGTCTTGGCATCAACATGCTTGATCCGTTCAATGACGCGATACCCAAGCTCGGGATGCCACGCAAATTCCCGCAACAGGGCATCTGCGGTCTCCCCCTCCCCGATAATGACGACCCGATGCGCGCCAATGCCCTTGCGGAAAAAGAGGTGTTGAACGGTCCGGACAACGAGCCGACCGACGAATACGAAGAGAATGGAAAAAACGAGGAAACCAAGGATAAGAAAACGGGAAAGGAAAATTTGCCGCGAAAAAAACAGGAAGAGAATCACGAGCACGAGCAACGTCGCGCAGGCGTAAGCGATCCTGACAATTTCTTCCCGCAACGGACGAGTGCTTGAAATGGCGTAAAGCCCTGCCACGGCAAACACGAAAACTCCAAACAGCGCAACGAAGAACAACCCCCGGACGTATGTGGCCTCCTCAATGATCGAGAGCACCGGCCGCAAGCCAACAACCCACGCGTTGTTAAACCGCAACTGATAGACGAAGAGTCCTGCGGCAACGAGCATGAGCGCGTCCACCGGCACGAGCAACGCGGAAAACGCAACTTCAGATTTCTTCATACTAACGCGATACCAATATACACGATGCCAATATACTAATGGGTACTAATGATACTAATAATACGAATGACGGTGCCGATACGATTGGTATTATTGGTATGATTTGTATGGCATTTGTATATTAGCATTGCGCGCACAATAGGCCACCGTGTGGTGGCCGTTTGTGCGCCTCTTAAGAGCCGTAAGCTGG
>CAZNTM010000016.1:13779-14588 GCA_964576005.1 uncultured Gammaproteobacteria bacterium | reverse complement strand
TTTTTACTTTTGCTACTCTGCGATACGATAAAAACGTACCATACAACGCAACACTTGACAACTCTCTCTCTCTGTGCTACGATGGCGCGATATTGCTGACAGGTCGTCGGTAATACGGTCCTGGACAAGGAGAGTGATATCAATGAAGTATCGTGTCATCCGTGGGGTAATGCGCCTACTCCGACTCCTTGACGACGCGGAGATGGTACTCATCGACGTGTCGAATGCGATTTTCGAAATCGCAGGGAAGAAGGGCGAGTACGTCCTTCACGATACGAGCTCCAACCATAGAGTGGAGTACAGCTGCTGGGAGGAGTACTGTGAAAGGAACTGCGAAGAAGCCCCTCCCGGTAACAAGGGGTACGTCCTCGGGGTCATCCACATAGGCTGCGACCATGACAGCCGGATCGAGGAGGGTGGATGGCTGACAGACCCAGACGTAGGGGAAGAATACTTCTGCCTCTCCGGGCAGGAGTGTGAGCACCCTGATCTCCTCACAGAGAGGGAGAGGAAAGGGTGGAAGGAGGATAGGGAGGCAGAGAGGAAGAGGGAGGCTGAGAGGAGGGAGGAGGAGGAGAAGGAGGCGGAGAAGAGGAGGGCAACCCGCGCCCTGCACGGCGGCCACCCTCTCGACGAACCACCACGGCGTCGGGACCACCTGAAGAATCCGGATCAATAACACCACGCCGTGGGCTCTTCTGGGACATACCTCCCAGTCGAGCTCACGGCGTCTTTCTTTTTTATACCCCGCTCCTCGCGCGACGGCTCCCTTCCTTTTCACTGCGTCCGCGGCAAACCCGGCGCCGGAG
>CAZNTM010000016.1:0-13769 GCA_964576005.1 uncultured Gammaproteobacteria bacterium | reverse complement strand
TACGACAAAAGGCAAACTCATCATTGACGAGCGCGGCTGGAGGATTGAAGAGTCATAGGCCACCCTTTCACTGCGTCCGCGGCAAACCCGGCGCCGGAGGGAGCTCAACAGCGGGGGCGTCCGACGTTGGCAGTGCCAGCTCTTCTTCAGAGCCAGGCCCCTTTTCTTTCTCCTCGGGCTTGACCCCAATCAAACACACGGCTTGCCACGGGCGATAGTGCGATTTAAACACCTGCTCGCGTTTTTCTCCGTCAGGCATCGTCACCGTGTACGTGAACACCGTGTCGGCGCCGTCATGCGCAATCTCGGTGCATTTCTTCTTTCCCGGCGCTAGATCCGTCGTTTCAATCAACTTTGTGGGTGGTGGTCGAACGATATTGGAAATCTTTGAATTAGTGCGCTCTGCTTTTCGTCCATCAGAGGTCCCCCAGAACTCAAACCGAAGCTCATCGCCGATGATTTTTGTGATCAGGACGACGGCTGCTGGGGTGTCGTTTTGAAATCGAAAATCCGGCTTTGGCGGATAAATCGTCGCATCGGTGCCGGCTGGCTCGTAGTAGCGCACGCGGTACGAATGATTCTTGCGCTCAAGGATTGGAAACCCGGCGCTCATCGCGGCGCGAAACACCGTCGTGCCGATCTGGCATAAGCCGCCGCCATACTCTGGAATTGTCCGATCGCCTTTGATGACGAGCTCTGGGAGATACCCGGTCTCTTTCTCAATTTTACCAAGCGCTTCCACAAGGGAGAATTCCTCACCTGGCGGAATAATAATGCCGTTTAACTTTGCGACGCCAGTCGCAATATTGTGGCGTCGGTTCTTTGGCGAACCTTTAAAATTCGAAGTTCCAAACCCGATGAGCTCCCGGATGCCGAGCGGATTTGCCTCTGACGTGGTCACGGACGGACTCACCCGCTCAAGTGATAACACGATCGGCTCAAGCGCGTTGGCAGACAACAGCGCCTCCCGAAGCGCTGCTGCCGCAACAGCGCGCTTGAGCACCGTACCGTCGCGGCTCTGTTGAAACTCGCTCACGCGACCGTCCTTAAGGACAAAACGGGCTTCAACCGGTAACGACTCAAAACCTGAAAGGCGCTCGTCAAGCCATGTCTCCAAACCGCTGCCGAGCGTCAGGGTCACGACACCGCTGTTGTCGCGCCGAAGTTCAAGCCACCCGGCGACGAGATCGCGCTCAAGCGGCAACGTCGCAAGGAGCTCCCCTTCTTGAGCGCGCAACTCAACAGACCGCGGGAGTGTCAGGAACAATCGCTCAACCGCTGGAAGAGAAGCCATGGCATCGTCGGTGCGTACCTCGGGTTCGTCGCGTTCGAGCGCGAGCGCCACCGGAGGATGTCGAAATGCGCGAAACGCCGCGACGACATCATCCACGGCACGCTGGTAGAAAAAGGTCATCCCAGTCTCGGATGGGGTGACCGTAAGCGCCTGCCCGTCGTTGCTAAGCACCACCCGAGCATTGCGCGCTGGTCGCTCAAGCTGACTAAAATTTTCCCTCAAAATCTTCTCAATTGCCGCGCGATCAATAAAGAGGGTCGGCGGAATCGTGGCAGAGCGCAACAACCCGCGGAAACCGGCAAGGACGTTCGTGAACCGATCCCGACCATGCCCAATCGCCATGGCCAGACGGACCGTGTCGGCGACATCGAACTCCATGAGCTCGTAGGTCAAATCAAGATCCCCGATCGCGCTCACGGTTGTCGTGAGCGTCATCGCTTTCCCCTCCGCTTCAATGACAAGCCCACGCGCGTTCCAATTATCCACGGCCTGCTGGAGTCGCGCGCGAGCTTCTTCAGGGGTATTGCCCCCGAGGTCAATGCCGGCAGTGAAGACCCCCGGGAACACGCGATCGTCGTAGCCGGACACCGCGACCTCCCCGATCGTCCACGTGAGCACTCCGACAAAAAGAAAAAGCGCAAGGATGGTAAACAGCCACCGCGCCAGTGGCGAGGCGCTCGGGCGGGAACGTCGCGCCATATCCGTCAGGCTTCAACTTCGTGAACCCGCACGCGCTCGTCCGTCGCCTTCGGGAGCATGATCGTGAGCACCCCCTGCTTTAAAAACGCCTTCACGCGATCGGATCGCACGGCAGAAGGGAGAATGAGCGACCGGGAGAAGCTCCCCCAGTAGCACTCGCGATGGAGGTACTGCGCGCGATCCCCGACGCGCTCATGCCGCTGCCCGCGGATGGTGAGCAGGTCGTTGACCACAGTGATGTCAAGATCCTCCGGTTTTACCCCGGCAATCGGCGCAATAACAACGACGTGGCTGTCCGTCTCATAGACGTCAATGGTCAACTGCCCCTCAAGTTCGTGCTGATCCCAGAGCTCGAGTGCGCCATCTTCTGGTTCCTCGGGTTCCTCGGGCTCAAGAGCGGTGTCGTGCGGCTTCCACTGCAACGGCTCGGGAATGATCTCCTCGGCAATCTCAAGCTCTTCTTCATCCTGAAGCGATGGGAAAAGCGAAATTTTCTTTAGTTGCATAAAATTATCAACATGACTATACCAGATTTTACGCCCGCATGCTAGGACTTGCCTATTTCTACGATTCGTGCTAGAGTGCGATTTCACGTCTAAAACCACTATGAAAAAGACATTTTTGCGAATTCTGCTTCCAACGATTACCGCCATTATCCTCTTCTCCGGCGCTGCTATACCCGATGCGAGAGCGGCCAATCCCGCGGTTGCGTGGACTGGATCGTCTTACGGAGTTGTCGAAGTGCGCAAGCAAGAACACGGATCAAGCATTGTTTTTAAACGCCTCGACACGAGTGGAAATACCATCCAGAAAGAAACCGAGGCGGCGACGGCAGGGACTCCGATTGCGTTTCCGACCATCCACTGGACCGGTCAGACCTTCCTCCTGTTCTGGACCGAAGTCAGCGGCAACGGTACGTTTATTTCAGCGCGGCGACTCGATGGGGCAGGAATGCCCGCAAGCCCGGCCGTCCGCATCCATCGCAGCGACGCTCCCATCGTGAGCTTTACGAGCATCGCGGTGGAGCAGAACCCCCACCATTTTGCCTTAAGCTGGGAGGAACGCATTGCGCCAGAGAACACCCGGAGCCTCTTCCTGCGCGTGGATACCGCCGGAGCAAAACTCATGGAACCAATCGTTGTATCAGAATCCAAACCGCAGCTCCCTGCCCCGCCAAAGACCGAACCGCGCCCGGGGCCGACGATTGAACGGATACAGCAGCTCCAACGCACGCCTTCGGCCGGTGGACCGATCTATCCCAGTCAGCCGAGCGGCACCGCGCAGTCAGTGACAAGCAAAACCGGTCCCTTTATCTATAGCTATCTGCCGCTAAAAACCATTCCGCTTCCCACGCCATCGCCATTCCGTCCCGCGACAACCGAAGCAGCGACGACAACGTACTATCCCTTTTCTCCAACGCCAACCTTCGGACAGACGATCATCACCCCAACAACGCAAGCACAAGCGCAGACACCGTCACCGACACCAACAGTGCCGGAAACCACGAGCGTCCCTGCGGCAGAGTCACAACCCTTGCTTGCCGGTGATCTCGCTCGCGCAAGCCTGCCGTCCGTCTACCAGTTCGGCGCTGATGGCAAACGTCACCTCTTCCCGGATGACTTCACGTTTAAGTCGTGGAGCAACAAGTATGAATGGGTCATCACAATCTCCGACGAACGGTTGCAGGCGATCCCGGAAGGGCGACCAATACTCATCTACCCCGGCTATGCCATTGTTGCCTTTACCGGCGATCCGAGTCTCTACACGGTCAGCCGCGTCGGGGTGCTGAAACAAATGCGCTCAACCGCTGAAGCGCGTGAGCGCTACGGCGCCAACTGGAAGAAGCGCATCCACGTCTACCCTAAGGAGCTTCAGGCGCGATACACCATTGAAAAGGAAAAAGGGAAAGCGAAGAACAAAGAAACGAAGAAACTCCTGCCTCGCCGAAATGAAGTGAAGGCGGGTCAACCCAAAAACCTCCGGGCGCGTAAAGTTCTGTGATAGCGAATCGCGAACCGGTGCGCTTGTTCGCGGAGCTTGACGAGTAGTGTGATCGGAATGAGTTTTACTGACGAATCGGTCGTAGAGAGGTCGGCTCGTTTTCGAGCCGGCCCTTTTGCTAATGCGGCCGCGGGGATTGAAAGTCGGAGTTTTTTAAGTACCGCGTGCGCCGCATGAAGCTGCGCTGTTCCGCCATCCATGAGCAGGAGATCCGGCATCGGCCACTCGCGGTGGCGCAATCGCCGCGTGAGCACTTCACGCAACATCGCCGTATCATCAATCCACCGTCCATATTCTCCGAGCGAAGTCGAGGAGCTGCCTCGATCACTTGGCCGAGGCTTAGCCTTGGCCACTTTAAACATCCCCCGAATCCGAAACTTCCGAAACTCACCCGGATCCACTTTACCATTGGTGAACACGACCATGGACCCCACTGGCTCATGCCCAAACGTGTGCGAGATGTCGTATGCCTCAATCCGATGCGGCACGCCAAGGTGTAATCCCGATCCAGAAGCTATGCAAGTTGATCCAGAAGCTAAGCTTCTCGCGAGAAGCTTAGCTTCTGCACTATCGGGAAGCTTAGCCTCTGCATACTCGTCTTTTAGTAGGGCGACATCATTGATGTGGCGAAGCGCCCCCAGACTATCCCGCAACCGCGCCGCCTCCTCGTACCGCTGCTGCGCCGATGCTGCCTTCATCTGCAATCTTAACCCCGCTTCTAACCGCGTTCGCTTCCCCTTCAAAAACATCTCGATATTCTTCACCGTCCGCCGATACTCACGGAATTTCCAATTTCTAATTTCTAATTTCCCATCGTACCCACAAATCCCGCTACACATCCCAATGCTCGCATGAAAACACTTTTCCCCGGGCTTCGTCTTCAGCGTATGAAATGGGAAAATGCGCCGGAGAATCTTTAATGCGGTTCTTGCAATCGCAGCGCTCTGATACGGTCCAAAGAGTTTGTTAATTTTTTCTTTTCTCCGATCCGTCGGCCGCACGACAATAATCCTCGGAATCGGCTCGCGGGTTATCGCGATATAAGCAAAGGTCTTGTCGTCCTTGGCCATCACGTTATACTTGGCCTGGTGCTTTTTAATAAGTTCCGCTTCAAGAAAGAGCGCTTCCAGAGCAGAGCGCGTCGGCTTGGTTTCAATTTTTGAAATTTGCGCAACCATCTGCTCAATGCGCGCATCTCCCTTTTTTATCCCCCGAGCCGCGTCGAGGGGAAAATACGACCGCACCCGCGACTTCAAACTTGCAGCCTTGCCCACATAGAGCACCACTCCTATGGGATCACGAAAAATATAGACCCCCGGAGAATTTGGGAGCTTTTTCAAGGCTTTTTGAAGCTGGGGGTTCATATTTATTTTTTAAGCATCCCTCTCAAAAATCTGCCCGTGTGCGAACTTGGTTTCTTCGCGACTTCCTCGGGCGTACCCACGGCAACAACCTCGCCACCGGCATCGCCGCCTTCGGGACCAAGGTCAATAATGTAGTCTGTGGATTTCACGACATCGAGATTGTGCTCGATGACCAACACGGTGTTGCCGCCGTCGGTGAGTCGTTGGAGAACTTTGAGTAATTTATTCACGTCGTCAAAGTGAAGCCCGGTCGTTGGCTCATCGAGAATATAGAGCGTTTTGCCGGTTGCGCGCCGGGCAAGCTCGGTTGAGAGCTTCACGCGCTGGGCCTCGCCACCAGAAAGCGTCGTTGCCGGCTGGCCGAGTTCGATATAATCAAGACCCACGTCGGACAGCACTTTTAGAATCGGCTTGATTTTTGGAATGTCAGTGAAAAATGGAAGCGCCTCCCCGACCGTCATGGCCAAGACCTCGGCAATACTCTTCTGTTTGTATTGGACCTTAAGCGTCTCGGCTGCGTAGCGTTTCCCGTTGCACACGTCACATGGCACGTAGACATCGGGAAGAAACTGCATTTCGATTTTTACAAACCCTTCTCCAGAGCACGCCTCGCACCGACCGCCGCGCACGTTAAAGCTAAATCTCCCCGGTCCATAGCCGCGAATTCTCGCATCTTTCGTTGCGGCAAACAATTCGCGAATCGGCGTAAAGACGCCAGTGTAGGTCGCGGGGTTGCTCCGGGGAGTACGACCAATCGGCGACTGATCAATGATGATGACTTTATCGAGGTTCTCAATTCCTTCAATGCCGCTGTGACGCCCGGGCCGTTCCAGTGCCCCGTACATCTTCTGCGCAAGCGCTTTGTAGAGCACATCGTGCACGAGCGTGGATTTTCCAGAACCCGAGACTCCGGTGACGCACACGAAAAGCCCGAGCGGGATCTCGACCGTGAGCTTTTTAAGATTGTGTTCCGCGGCTCCGCGAATGAGCAGCGCGCGTTTATTGAAAGCCCGGCGTTCTGCTGGAACTGCGATTTGCTTTTCCCCGCGAAGGTATTTTCCAGTGAGCGAACCGTTGCTCTTCGCAAGGATTGATTCGATCGGACCGCTTGCCACGATCGTACCCCCCTGTTTGCCAGCACCGGGCCCAATGTCCACAATCCAGTCAGACTCGCGCATCGTTTCCTCATCGTGCTCAATGACAATAACCGTGTTGCCAAGGTCGCGCAGTTGTTTGAGGGTGGAAAGCAGCTTGGCGTTATCTCGTGCGTGAAGTCCGATTGATGGTTCATCGAGAATATAGAGCACTCCCGTAAGTCCGGAACCGACTTGCGAGGCCAGTCTGATTCGTTGGCGCTCGCCGCCAGCCAAGGTTGACGCAGGGCGATCAAGCGTCAAGTAGGAGAGACCAACATCCACGAGAAACTGCAAACGCACGGTGATCTCCTTGAGCACGCGCTCGACAATGAGCTCCTGTCGTTGTGAGAGTGAGAGGTTTTGGACAAATGCCAAGGTGATCGCAATGGAAAGGCTGGTGAGTTCCGCAATGTGTTTCCCACCGACGAGCACATGCAACGCTTCCTCGCGTAACCTTGTCCCGTGACAGGAAGGACAGGGGTCTTTGGACATATACCCTTCGATTTCCTGGCGCACCGCTTCAGACTCGGTGTTTTCTGCTCGATACTTCAGATGATGAAGCAACCCGTTAAACGTGAGTGTGGCGACGCGCGGCCTACCCGCAATGTAAAATTTAATACGCAAGGCAAACGGTTGGCCTTCCCCGTAAAGAATCTTTCGAACTGCCGCGTCTGCGAGATCCTTGATTCGTCGGTTCGCTGGCAGAGCATAGCGCTCTTGGAGTGCTCGCAAAATTGCTCCGTAGTAATTAAATTCTGTATAACTTCCGGACAAAATCCCCCCTTCTTCAATAGTTTTATTTTTATCCGGAATCACGCGGTCTGGATCAATCTCCTGCTTGCTGCCAAGACCTTTACACTGCTGGCACATTCCCACTGGCGAGTTAAACGAAAACAGCCGCGGCTCTATATTTTGAAACGAAAGATCACAATAGGGACAATTCAGGCGCTGATTGAAAAGGCGGGAGGTAGGAGGGCCTTCGACGCGCTTCGCTTGCTCAGGCAATACCATATTTTTATTCCCTGAACCAAGTCGAAGGGCTACCAAAGAGGCTTCCTCAACCAATGCCAACCCGTCCGTCAACTTTGTCGCCTGTTCGAGCGCTTCGAAGATGCGGCCAAGCGCATCGGCATTCACTTTTACCGTATCAATGACAATATCAATCGTGTGGCTCTTGTACCGCGGCAACGCCACACGTTCTTTCAGATTCACGAACTTCCCATTGAGGCGCGCTTTCGTGTACCCCTTGAGGTAAAACTCATTTAAGAGCTGGAGATATTCTCCTTTTCTTCCCCGAACCACCGGCGCATAAATTGTCACGGTTAAACCGTGACAATCATCCACCACGGTCTCGGCCATTTGCTCGATGGTGAGGCTTTGAATCTCACGGCCGCACTGCAGGCACGTCGGGGTGCCGATTTTTGCGTAGAGTAACCGAAGGTAGTCGTAAATTTCGGTCACGGTGCCCACGGTCGAACGTGGATTATGGGAAGCGGTCTTCTGGTCCACTGCAATGGCCGGAGACAGCCCTTCGATGGATTCCACATCTGGTTTTTTCATTTGCCCCAAGAACTGCCGCGCGTAACTTGAGAGCGATTCAAGATACCGCCGCTGACCTTCGGCGAAAATTGTGTCCATCGCCAGCGTGGACTTTCCAGAGCCGGAAATACCGGTAAACACGATGAACTTTCCTCGCGGCAACTCGAGGTCAATGTTTTTCAGGTTGTGCTCACGCGCCCCACGAATGATTATTTTGTCGTCCATAATGTGCCGAGCGCATTATGCCCCGACCGGAGTGGAGGGGCTTCCTCAACACTAAAATGAACAGTTATTCTATCACTTCGCGGTGTCGCTCGCAACCTGCCGGTTGACTTTTCGCTCTGCCAATGCTTAGGTTAATGAACCCTTGGCAAACGTCCTCGGGCGCTTTTTCGAAAAGGAGGTGCACTCGTGCGCAAGGTGAGGGTGCACCGAAACCCTGCGTTAAGTACGAGGATGCCGCGCAGTCGCCGCCACCGCGCAGATCGTTACGCACACACTGGAACGCCGGTAGGCCCCCCAGAGCCACTGCTCATACCGCGACAGTGCCGTACCTGCAAGGGCAGTGGAAAGTGTCCAGAATGCAACGGCATCCACATCTACTGCGCGACCTGCGAACAGGAGGACGGTATCTGCCCAGAGTGCAACGGTAGCGGGCAAATGCCACCCGAGTGACTCCGAAACTACGCGCCGCAGTTACTTCAAGAACCTCCGCAACGCCGCTACCTCGTCGCGCAGCAATGCCGCCCGCTCGAACTCGAGCTTCTGGGCGGCTTCTTTCATTTCACGGGTTTTGGCTTTAATCACGGTGGGAATATCTTCGATCTTCTCAAGCTCAACGAGCGTATCTGGAACGTCGGTCTTTAATTCATAGTCCACAATGCTCGCGATCGCTTTTTCAATCGTCCTTGGAGTGATGCCATGCTGCTCGTTATACTCAAGCTGTTTTTTCCGTCGGCGATCGGTTTCGGCAAGCGCGCGCTTCATCGAATCAGTAATTTCTTCGGCATAGAGAATGACGCGGCCGCGGACGTTTCTTGCTGCCCGGCCCATGGTCTGGATAAGCGACGTCTCGGAGCGCAAAAATCCTTCTTGGTCTGCGTCTAAAATAGCAACGAGCGACACTTCCGGAAGGTCCAATCCTTCACGCAGTAAGTTTACTCCCACGAGCACGTCAAACTCTCCGCGCCGTAATCCTTCAAGCAGACGGATTCGGTCGAGCGTTTCCACGTCGCTGTGAAGATACTTGGCTTTGATCCCGCGCTGCTGCAAATACTCTTGCAGATCCTCGGCCATCTTTTTCGTGAGCGTGGTCACCAACACTCGCTCGCCGCGTTTTACGACAACTTCAATCTCTTGCATGACATCCGCGATCTGTCCTGTCGAGGGCTTGATCGCCACTTCAGGGTCTACAAGCCCAGTGGGCCGCACAATCTGCTCTACGATTTGAGCTGAATGTTTTTTCTCGTACGACCCCGGCGTTGCTGAAACATAAATCACCTGCGGCATGCGTGCTTCAAACTCGGAAAATTTCAGCGGCCGGTTATCAAGCGCAGACGGGAGCCGAAAGCCGTGGTCCACGAGGGTTTGTTTTCTGGATCGGTCGCCTTCATACATGCCGCTAATTTGCGGAACCGTGACGTGCGATTCGTCAATGACGAGGAGCCAGTTGTTCAAGGTAGTCCTTCGACCATGGTTGGCCTTCGACTCCGCTTGGCTTCGCTCAGGCAATATTTCTTTATGCCCTGAGCTTGTCGAAGGGCTTCCTTCGGTCAAAAAATAATCAATCAACGTATACGGCGGCTCGCCCGGCTTGCGACCGCTTAAATAGCGCGAGTAATTCTCGATACCATTGCAGTACCCAACTTCTTTCATGAGCTCCAAATCGTAGCGCGTCCTGCGCTCAAGACGCTCGACTTCGAGAAGCTTGCCTTCGGCCTTGAATTGCTCAAGGCGCAGCTTCAACTCCTCACGAATCGCTGCAAGCGCTTGCTCCATGACGCCGCCGGGAACCACAAAGTGCTTTGCTGGAAATAGGAACATTTGCTTTGGCTCTTCGAGAAGCGCGCGGGTGAGAGCATCATAGACTCCGATGCTCGCGAGCCGCCCGCCAGAAAGTTCGACCCGAACAATATACTCCCGATCCGGTCGCATGATTTCAAACACCTCCCCGCGCACGCGGAAACTCCCGCGCTTTAGCACATCAGTGCGCGTGTAGTACATCGCAATAAGCTGCTCGAGAAGCTTATTGCGCTCAAGCGGCGCGCCGACGTTCAGCTCAAAGAGAATCTCTCGGTAGGCCTCGGGCGAGCCAAGACTGTAAATACACGAAACAGTCGCCACGACAATAGTATCCCGCCGGGAAAGAATTGCCGCCGTGGCCGCATGCCGCAGGCGATCAATCTCTTCGTTAATCTGGGTTTCTTTTTCAATGTAGGTGTCGGTCGAAGGCAGGTAGGCCTCGGGTTGGTAGTAATCGTAATACGAGACAAAGTACTCTACCGCGTTTTTCGGAAAGAAGGTGCGAAACTCCTGCGTGAGTTGCGCAGCGAGCGTCTTGTTCGGCGCAACAACGAGCGCGGGCTTCTGAAGGTCGGCGATGACGTTTGCCACAGTGAAGGTCTTGCCCGAGCCGGTCACTCCGAGGAGCGTCTGGTGTTTTTCTCCGCGCTTCAAACCAGCCGCAAGTTGTTCAATCGCCTGCGGTTGGTCGCCTGCTGGCTCGTATGAAGCGTGCAGTTCAAAGCGCATACGCAAAACCGCCACGATGCTTTATCGTGGCGGTTTCATGCGCCCTCGTCAAGATGAAACTACGGAGTCGGAGTTGAAGCCGGAGCTGGCGCGGTCGTCGTCGGTGCAGTACTTAAGGCCTTCACGGCTGCCTGGTATTTCTCCTCTGCCGCTTTCTTCGCAGCGACCATTGCATCATTTGCGGCTTTTTTTGCAGCGACAAATTTCTCCTGCGCCGCTTTCCGCTCTTCCTGCGTCTTTGCCGCAGTCATCGCCGCTTTGTAGTCAGCGCGCGCTGTTGTCATTGCGGCTTTGTGCGTGGTCTGCGCCGCTTTGAACGCGTCTTTCTTTTCCTGACGAGCCTTGAGCAACGCCTCCTTATTGACGCCACGCTCAAGTTTTCGCGCGTCACGCTCGGTCTTTGCTTTGTTCTGAAGCCCCTTTACCTTCGCGCGCGTCTCCTCGCGAAGCACCTTCACCTTCGCCTTCGTCCCCTGCCGAAGCTGCTTCACTTCCTGCCGAATTTTCCCGCCAATGCCTTTTCCCTCGAGCCCGTGGCCGGCGAGCACTGGCAACGCTACGAGAATTCCCGCAACAAGTGTTGTGCCAATCGTTGCGAACCGCTGCATAAACATAAAGGTAAATATTAAACGGATTTTAATGCTCTTTCTCTTTCTTTCTATTACGAACCTCATCGCAAGAATGGTTCAAAATCCAGCCCTATTCGATGCTCCCTCGCGGCTCGCTCCTGCCCGTTCGACTCCCCTGCATTATGTACATTTCTAGCCCCAAGGAGAATCGAACTCCTATTTGCTTCTTGAAAGAAAGCCGTCCTAGCCATTAGACGATGGGGCCAACTGTTGTCGCAGTATACTCTGGAAGAAAAGTTTGGACAATGGTATGCTGCCGCTCACGTATGGAAACAAGAATACGCAATAACTTTCGCGTGCTCGGCATTGAAACCTCGTGCGATGAGACTGCGGCGGCGGTGGTGGAATGTGAGCGGCCGAGCCCAAAATCAAGAAGTCGAACTTCCAGTGTCGGGAAGTTCGACTTCCCGAAATTGCGGGTCTTAAGCAACGTTGTTTCCTCCCAGATTGACGTCCACCGCAAAACCGGTGGCGTTGTTCCCGAAGTGGCAGCCCGCGAGCACGTCAAGACGATAGTGCCGACGATTCGTGCAGCGTTACAAAACGCCGCGCGGAAATTACCAATTACTAATTACCAGTTACTGCGCCCAGACGTGATTGCAGTGACAAACGGGCCTGGGTTGATCACGTCATTGATGGTTGGCGTTGAAACCGCGCGCACGCTCGCTGCTGCTTGGAACGTCCCGCTCATCGGAGTAAACCATCTCGAGGGTCACATCCTCGCTGCGTTCCTACCGCACAAAAATTACCAGTTATCCCGCCACAGCGGGACCCCGCCTTGGCGGTGGCCAGTTACCAGTTACCAGTTCCCGATGCTCGCACTGCTCGTGAGTGGCGGCCACACTGAATTGGTGCTGATGCGTCGGTGGCTTCACTACGACGTCATGGGCGAAACGCTTGACGATGCGGCTGGTGAGGCCTTTGACAAGGTGGCAAAAATCCTCGGCCTTGGCTATCCCGGAGGGCCGGCTATCGAACACGCTGCGAAACGCGGCGATGCAAGGGAAGAACCATTCACGCCGCCCATGCTCGATTCCGACGACTTCAATTTTAGTTTTTCCGGCATCAAGACGGCAGTTCTCTATCGCCTCCGAGATTCAGGAAGTTTAACTTCACGAATCGGGAAGTTAAACTTCACGAATTTTCGATGCGATGTGGCAGCGGGCTTTCAAAAAGCCGTGGTTGACGTGCTCGTGGCAAAGACCCTTCGCGCTGCGCAGAAGTACAAGGCAAAAACGATCATCCTCTGCGGCGGCGTCGCAGCCAACGCACGCCTACGATCCGAGCTCGCGAGTACACTCAAAAACCAACTCCCAAATTCCAGATTCCAAGTTCCAGATTCTAAATTTTGCACCGACAACGCCGCCATGATCGCTGCCGCCGGCGCGCTCTCCGCGCTCCACCAAAAATTCACCCCGTGGAAAAACGTCACCACCAACCCAACGCTTGGGCTCACCTCCCGCCTCTCTAAGTCCTAAAATCTTCTTCGATGTCCTCACTCCGGTCACTTTACATTATTACGCGGCCGCGTAATAATGTAAAGTCGAAAAATATGAAATATGAAAATGGTAACGAGGTCGACGCGTGATACCGCTCGGCTCGCTCGCGCAATCGCAGAACAACTCCACGGTGGGGAGACACTCGCACTTGTGGGGCCGCTCGGTAGTGGCAAGACGACGTTTGTAAAAGCGCTCGCACGCGCGCTCGGCGTCCGCAAACCCGTGCGCAGTCCAACGTTTGTGCTTATGGTGCCGTATGCGTGCCGGCCGGCGGTAGAAGCTAAGCTTCTCCCGAGAAGCTTAGCTTCTGTCGACGCGATCCGCACTCTGGTTCACGCCGACGCCTATCGAGTGAAAAACGCCCGCGATCTCGAAGCCATCGGCATCCGCGAGTATCTTGGCCGTCCAGACACCGTCACGGTCATCGAATGGGCAGACCGCGTGCGTACCCTGTTGCCGAAGAATACGCTGATACTCCGCTTTGTTCACGGGAAAACTCCAACCGAGCGAATTATTCTTGTAGGTAAATCTGCGGTCACGAAAAAACCTCACATTCCGCGGGCTTTGACAACGGTAAAAAGAACTTCTACACTGAAATAACCTTTATCAATCATTGGAAATTATATGTCGGACACTCTCCCCATAACCATGAGAAGAATTGTAGACCTCGAGCGCGAGCTGACGCGACTGAAGACTCGCCAACCAAACGGGCAGTCCTACAGCTATCAGGCGCTACGAGAACTCCGTGGACTGCTTCGCGGAAAACCGGCCAAAGAGTCCGCGCTTAAGTATCAACGTCGGGTTCGACGCGAAGCCGACGCCCGTGTTGGTGCGCGCTAAACTTATCCTGCCATGCT
>CAZNTM010000015.1:6043-16797 GCA_964576005.1 uncultured Gammaproteobacteria bacterium | reverse complement strand
AAAGAAGCTAAGCTTCCTATGGGAAGCTTAGCTTCTGCACTGGCTGTTGTCTAATGGGAATTTACCCTCTGCGTCCGTTGTAATCGCGTCGGGGCGGACGAGGGGTATAGCCGGTTTGTGGAGCACTCTGTACTGGGAAAGGCAAAAGCGCTTTACGAGAGAGGTTGATTCGGCCAAGGTCGTCAATGCCCACGACTTTCACCTGCACGGTGTCTCCGATGTTCAAAACGTCACTCACCCGTTCCACCCGTCGGTGTTCAAGCTCGGAGATGTGCACGAGTCCTTCCTGTTTTGGCAGGACTTCGACGAATGCGCCGAAGTCCATCAGGCGCGTGACTTTGCCCGTGAACACTTCGCCAACCGCGATCTCATGGGTGATATTCTTGATCCATTCGATCGCTTTCTGGGCTGCCTCGAGGTTCACCGCCGTGGCAAAGATAAGTCCGGATTCCTCAATGTCAATGGTAGCGCCGGTTTTATCCGTGATCTCATGGATCACCTTGCCTCCGGGGCCGATGACGTCGCGAATTTTCTCCGGATTAATCTGAATCGTGAGGATTTTTGGCGCGTAGGGCGAGAGTTCAAGTCGCGGGCTCGGGAGGGTCTTTTCCATTTGATCCAAAATCGTCATCCGCGCCTGCTTCCCGCGCTCAAGGGTCTCTTCCACTTGGCGTATGGAAAGTCCGGTGGTTTTCGTATCCATTTGGATTGCGGTAATTCCTTTGCGCGTGCCGGCGATCTTAAAGTCCATGCCGCCTTTTCCGTCTTCGAGGTCTTGAAGATCAGTGAGGATTTTGTAGTTGCCGTTGCCATCCGAAGCCAAGCCCATCGCAACTCCTGCCACCGGAGCAGTGATCGGCACTCCGGCGTCCATGAGTGCCAAGGTTGAGCCGCAACTTGACGCCATTGAGGATGATCCGTCGCTTGAGAGCACTTCAGAGACCACCCGGATGGCATAGGGGAATTGATCCTTTGGCGGCAGCACCGGCACAATGGCCTTTTCCGCCAAAGCGCCGTGGCCGATTTCGCGCCGACCCGCGCCGCGAAGCGGCGCCACTTCTGCCACCGAGTACGGCGGGAAGTTGTAGTGGTGCATGTAGCGCTTTTTTGAGTCGCCTTCAATGGATTCCATGGTCTGCTCAAGCGAGGGGGCGCCCAAGGTTGCGACAGAGAGTACTTGAGTTTCCCCGCGAGAAAACAGGCCGCTGCCATGGGTGCGGGGTAAGATGGCCACCTCGCTCGTCAGTGGCCGGATGTCGGAAAGTCCGCGACCGTCCACGCGCTGTTCGCGTTCGAGAATTGCGCGGGTCACGGCTTGTTCAATCCATTCATCCATGCAATCGAGGATTTCACGGCGCTTGTCTTTCCCGACCGAGTCGGCAACAAGGCGCTCCTCCAGCTCTCTTCGAAGATCATCAATGACGGATTTGCGATTTTTTTTCGTTGGCAGCGTGCGGGCAAACAGCGTCTCGGGCAGCCGCGAGGCAAGCCACTCTTTGGCGCCAATCGCAACCGTGTCCTCGGCAAGGCCATTTTCCTCTTTTGGCATCTCGAGCTTCGCAGCTCCAATTTTTTCAACCATTTCGCGAATGAGTTTCGTCACGGCATGGGCGTGTTTGAGGCCAAACTCCATTCCCGCAAGTACGGTTGTCTCCGGTTCTTCGCTCGCTTGGGTTTCGACCATCAGAATGCGATCCTCACGGGTTGCCACCACGAGATCGAGCGTGGATTTACTCCGCGCTTCGTACGTGGGATTGATCACCCACTCTCCATTGATTCGACCAATCCGGATTCCCCCAATGGGCCCGTTCCACGGGATCGGGGAGATGGCAAGGGCTGCAGAGGTGGCGATAAGCGACGGGATATCCGGATCGTTCTCTCCGTCCACCGAGAGAATCGTGAGGATCACCTGAACATCATTGCGGACATGGCCGGGGAATAAAGGTCGGATCGAGCGGTCAATCATCCGGGCGGCGAGCACTGCCTCATCCGTCGGTCGGGTCTCGCGTTTGATAAAGCGCGATCCTTTAATTTTTCCGGCCGCATAGAGTCGCTCTTCATAGTCAACCAAGAGCGGGAAGTAATCAATGCCCTCCCTGGCAGTTTTGTTCATGACGACCGTTGCCAAAACGACGGTGTCGCCATATTGGGCGGTCACCGCGGCGTGCGCAGCAGGAGCGAGTTTGCCAACCAAGAGCTTCAGTTGCTTGCCGCCGATTTGCGTCTCAAACGTTTGTTCCATAAATGATGATCATTCAGACGAAAATGCTCCATGATAAAGTCATGGGGCATAGTCTACCAGAGTTGCGACTTTCGATCAAGAGGGGGAGGTTTTTAGTCCAATGGTCATGGAGAGCGTTGGGGCTTTTTCCGTGATCGTTACGGTTTCGCCGCTGTAGAGTTTCTGCTTCTGTTTTTGGAGCGTTCCGTTGGTCACCATTTCGTATCCTTCTTTTCTTGCCTGGAGGCGGTACTGTCCCGGCGGCGGAAAGAAGGCAAACCGGCCTTGGGTGTCGGTGAGCCGACTCTTCAGGAGCTTGTTATACTTCACGTCAATGAGGTCAACCGCAGCAAGGGCGAGTGCATTTCCGGTTGCTGCGTCAATGACTTGCCCCCATGGCTTAAGGCTCTTTGGTCTTGCGAGGTTATCGAGAAGCGCGAGTACGAGGTAGACGATCCCAATGGCAATGTTCATGCGCGTCGGCGAAGCTGCGGCAAGGATAATGCCGGAAGCCGTGCCGGTCCACGTGAGCGCCGGGGCAATGAGTCGGAAGGCGCGACGGAGTTCGTAGACAACCCCGGCGAGGCGTTGTTTCGCGCTCGGCCGCTTCTCTTCAACAGGATCAAGTGGGATCGCGACAGTAATCACTGACGCGTCCGGTTGGAGCTTCGTCGGCCCGCCGTGGTAGACGTTTGACCATTGGTTGTCTTCATTACCGGTGATGATTTTTGACGGGAAGGTGTAGCTGCCTTTTGTAACCTCAAGGCGGAATGCGCCAGAGCCGAGCATCACTCCAAACCGGCCGGTGCGGTCCGTGACCTGCGTTTCAACCATCCGGCTCGTGCCAAGGTCAAACACCCGGACAATGGCAAGCGCAATCGGCTCTTTGGTCACGGCGTCATAGACCACCCCCCACGGGAGCCGGCGTTTGCGCACCCCGAGCAGCTGCAGGAGCCACGTGATGAGGCTCCAGAGCAGCAGCGGCAACCGCGGCAGAAGCAGCCAGAGCGGCGGGTTCGTCGCCACGACGATTGGCACGACGGTCGTGAGCACCGCTTGGGTTTGCGGCTCAACTTCCTTCACGGTCTCTTGGATAGCGCGGGCAGCATCGCGGGTTGCCTCTGCCACTTCTTTGGCGACGCGGGTGGATGTTTCGACGATTTTTGCCGTTGCCTCGGCAACGTCGGTAGCAGCCGTGAGCACGGTATCGGCAACGCGTTGCGCCGGCGGGAGTTTCACTTCAAGTTTCGCAACGACAAGGGATGGGCTCTCGGTTTGCCCGCGGCGCGTTTGGAGAGAAAGGGTATGGCTGGCAGCGGGCGGGATAAGCGCGGTGGCGATGCGGATTTCCCATTGACCGACTCCGTCGCTCGTCGTTGAAGCGATCAATGGTTCGGAGGCAATCGTTGCAATGATGACCGTGTTTGGCTCGGCGCTGCCCAAGAGAACGAGTTCAGGAGTCGTTGCCGGATCAAGGGGGATGCTTGGTGGCGGTTGGGTTGGATCAATGGGAAGGCCGTTGATCGAGCCGAGCCTCGGGACGTTTGGATGAAGCGGTGCAAAGGTTGGGGTGGTCTCGCTGCTTCCGCCGCCCGCGGGCGGGGTTACCGGGCTCGGGAGCTCAAAGGTCGGGGCAGGGGCAGGCGGAGGGGGAAGTTCCGCTTCCTCCTTTTGTGTCCGTTGCTGTTGGGGCTTTTGTTTTTCTTCTTCCTTCCTGCGCTCCTCTTGTTTTTTCTTTTCCTCTTTCTTTTTCTCCTCTTCTTCTGCGACCTTCTTTTTCTGTTCTTCCTCCTGTGTTTGTTTTAACTCTTCTTCCGATGTTCCGGCAGTGGCAATGGTGACGATTGGGGACGGAGCTGATTCTTCACCGTCGCTTCGGCGTGTGCGCACGCGAAAGCCGTAAGCCTTCCCTGCCTTTAGCCCAACAGTTGTCCATGTTTGAGATTGCATCCAGCCCGAAGACGTTCCGGTCGTGACGTTTTCAAGTAAAATCCCGGAAGAACCCTCGGTGAGCCGCGAGAATGTCCCGTCCTCTTTCGTGGATCGCACAGAGACGGTGAGCGCGGTTTCTTTTTTCTCGACTGCAGTAATGGTGAGCGGTGTTTCCAGTTCGGTGGTAAAACCAATGGAGGGAGAAAGATCGGTTTGCTGATTATTGCGGCCACGGGCTTTTACGCGAAGCGCGTAGGCCGTGTTTGGTCCAAGGCCGAGGATCTGGAGTGTCTGGCTTCCGGTTTCTGCCCACTGTTCGATGGTCTGAAACAGCGCGGCGTTCTCTGTAAGCGTTCGGCTCTCTGCCAGCCACTTGAGGCTCTGTGAGTCTTGGATGGCAAAGCTCACGGGAGCAGCATTGCCAGTGGGATCAAGCAGAATGGAGACGCTCGCAGGTTCGAGTTTCACCAACGCAGGTGCCTTCGGAGTAAGTGGCGGCAACGTTACTGCGGGAAGTTCGCGGGGGGTATCGGCGTCCGCCAGTTTTGCCTCATCAGCCGTCGGGACATACTGCACCATCCGGTCGTTGACTACACTGTTTGCGGGAAGTCCTGTTTCCTCGATGAACGTTGGATTCTCGGCGCTCACGCGTTTTATTTCGGTAAATTCTTTTGCAGATCCGCCGGGCAGGCGCTGGAGCAATCTTGCCCCGCCTTTGCCGGCAGGGCTGAAGTTCCAGCGGATACTCGTGGGAGTGAGGATGGTGGGCTCTCGCGGTTCCGGATTTGGCCACGGGGCATGGGCTGGCGGAGCATAGTCTTTAAGTTTTTCTTCGTCGGGCTTGTAGGATTTTCCAGTAGAGCTTGTGGTCTCTGCAGAAAGGGAGATTGCGGTGAGCACCGGCGTGGCGCTCGTATCGGTGGTTGAAAGCGTTGCCCGCCAGCGCAAATCTGAACCGGTTGTGCCAAAGGTGTAGGCGGTTCCGCTCGTTACCGTGCCAAACGTCGTGCCACCGTCATTGGAAAGCGCATAGGTGATCGTTTGGGAGTTCAAGGTGGACGTTGCGGTGAGTGTTGCCGAGGAGACATTCGTTCCGGTGGTGTTCGTGTTCGTGGATTCGACCACGCCGGGCGTGGTGTATGCGGCGGCAAACCGGAAGATCGTGTTGCCGGTACCAAAGATCGAGCCAACGCTTAAGGCCGGGAAGCTCACGGCGCTGTAGCGAAGGCTCCGGACGTCGCTGGTGGCAATCGAGCTCCAGGTGGTTCCGCCGTTGGTCGTTTGCAGAATGACGCCCACCCCGCTTGCCCGCAGCGTATTGGAATCCACGGCCGCAATAGCGTGAAGGTTCGCCGTGGTCCCGGAGGTCTGCGCAGTCCACGTCACTCCGCCGTTGGTGGTTTTAAGTATTGTTCCAGAATCCCCGACGACGTAGCCGGTTGAAGAATCAGCGGCATAGATTCCGTTGAGGTTTACCGTTACTCCGCTCGGACCGCGTTCAGACCAGTTCACTCCAGCATCAGTTGAAACAATGACTGACGAGGCGGTCGAAGAGGAGTTCACGCGATTACCCGCAACCCAGATCACACTCGTTGAAGGCATACTGACGGCGTTAAATCTCGCCGTGGAGCCGCTGTAATTATCTGGCCAACTGCTTCCGCCGTTGCTGGTGACCAAGACGACTCCGGCATCACCGACTGCCACTGCCACGGATGTTGACCCTGCGGCAACGGCGCGCAACCGCAGCGGCGTCCCCGAGGTTTGGGTGCTAAAGCTCGTCCAACCATCGCTGGTCGTCCGGATGGTTCCAGCATCTCCCACTGCCCAGCCGACCGTCGCTGACGCCATGGCCCCACCGAGGAGATTCGTGGTTTCTGCAGAACTCAACGTGCTCCACGCAGCGCCGTCAGTGGTGCGAAGCACCGTGGCGTTGTTCCCAAACGCCCAGCAGTTTGAAGAATCAGTACAGCTTACTGCGCGGAGATTTTGCGCTGCCGAGGCCGAGTGGACCGTCCAACTGCTTGCTGTGCTCGGGGTGGTGGTATAGAGGATGAGGTTTGGAGTGCCCACGACCACATAGGTGGCAGGAGAGGCGTTTCCGGTGACTCCGGTTAAGGTGTATTCATCTCCGAGCGAGGTTGGAGAAACATCGGTCCAGCTACTGCCGCCGTTTGTTGATTGAAAAATTTGAGAGTCGGCAATGGCCACGAGATCCGTGCTACTGGTTGCATATACGCCGCGCAAGGTCGCTCCCGGCAGTATTGGAGGATTACCCATGGTGCTCCACGAGGCTTCGGCACCAAGGATCCGAAAGACTGCAATGTTCGCATCGCTCCCCCCCACTGCATAGACCGAGGTGCCCGTTCCCGTCACCGATTGGAGGTTCACCGATCCGGCGCCGCTTAAGGAGGTTACCAAGGTGTCGGGAAGACTGCCTGTGGTTATAATGCGAAGCGTTGTCCCATTGTTTCCCACGACAAAGTAGTATGGACTAACAAAAGTTGCCGCGTTGAGGTTTTCTGTTGTGCCAGAGGTAAGCGCGCTCCACGTGGTCCCGCTGTCAAAGGTGATGAGCAACGTTCCGTTGTTGCCGGCCGCAACCGCCTGATTCGTTGTGCTTGAGTTTACCGCAATAGCGTTGAGCGTTTGGGTTGTTCCCGAAGTTTGCGTGGTCCAGGTGTCTGTTAAAAACGCTGCTGACCGCACAATGGTGCCGGATGCGCCGACACCCCACGACCCGCCAACAGAGTTAAAGACAGCAACCGCGCGCAACGCAGTCGGATCGCTTGAAAACCACCGCGGAGATGAGTCATTGAGTGTTGCGGTTCTGGTCATTCCGGAGTCTCCGACCACCAGCGCGTTCGAGATCGCGCTGGGGGATTGGTCGAGCAACGCTGCGGCCCGATAGGTGGTTTCGCCATTCGGGTTCACTGCTTTCCATTGCACTGGAGTGGTGCTTCCAAAACGACGAAGCATCACGCCCGAGGCTCCGACAGCCACTGCCAGTCCACTCACGCCAGTGATGCCAGCGACGGCGCGCAGATCTCCGTTTTGGGTGGAGGTTGCGTACGTGTTCCATGTGGCAACATCAGCGGCTTCGATAATGAGCCCGCTGGCAGCGGTAACGACGTAGCGCGACGGAGTTCCGGCAATAAGGCTTACCGCGCGGAGGTTCTGGCTGGTGCCGCTTGTGCGGTCAACGAAGGTCGCGGCATTGTCAACGCTGGAAAAAATCGTGCCGCTGTCTCCGACAAAGATAATAGTGTCCAGTGATCCGGAACGAGAGGCGTACAGCCCGCGCATCGCTGCAACGCCGGTGCGTTGCGAACTCCACGTGCTGCCGTCTTGGGTGCGCAAAACCACGGTGCTTGTGCCAGAGTTGGTCGCCACAGCGTAGACGTCATTTGCGGTCGTGGCAAAGACATCGTTAATTGCCGTGGTGATGCCAGACGTTTGGGCAGCCCAGCTCGTGCCCCCATTGCTTGTTTTTAAAATGGTGCCGCTGGCGCCAACGGCGTACACCGTGCTCGTGTCAAAGGCAAAGACGGCGTTTAAGGTTTCCGTTGTCCCAGACGTTTGGGCAGCCCAGCTCGTGCCCCCATTGCTTGTTTTTAAAATGGTGCCGCTGGCGCCAACGGCCCACGCGGTGTTTGCGTCAGCGGCGTTGGCCCCATTTAAGGCAACGGATACTCCGGACGTCTGGGGAGCCCACGTAAAGCCGCCGTCGGTGGTTTTGTAGATGGTGCCGGAGGATCCAACAGCCCACGCAGTTGTGGTGCTGCTCGGCACCGCAGTCACATCGTTTAACGTGGTCGTGCTTGCCACTCCTCCGGTCCGGGCGCTCCAGCCATCGCTGCTCACAAGGCGCGCCTGCCGTTGCGTGGTGTCCACGGTTGCGGTGGTGGCAGAGGAGTTGATGTAGGTGCTCGCCGAGAACCCTTCAGAAAAACTAATGGTTTCCGCTCTAATCCTTCCCGGAGTGAGGCTTGAGAGCACTGCGGCGATGACGAGCAGGTCGAGAAATAGAAAAGCAAGCTGTCGGATGAGCTTTTTCAGGTTCCCGGAAGGGGGGCGACGCTTTTGTGATGTTGGCGGCATCATTGGTTGTGCATATATTATACCACAGTTTTCGTCTCGGCGGGAGGGTGAGGATGAAATCCAAGACCAAGCAGGGAGAAACCGTAGACCGCAATGCCAAGCGGCAGGCTAAAAAAGACACTCGCGTTTCGGGTGAAGAGCAGCGTGATTGCCATGATGACCGTTGCTCCGGCGATGCGCGCGGTTTGGGTTTTGTCCGGCAACCACGGGAGCGCCCGTGCGGCAAGCGCGATGTTCGCGATTGCCATGAGCGTTTCCACGGCAAGCGTGGTCCACGCCGCTGCCCAGTAACCGTAGATCGGGATAAGCAGAAGGTAGCTAAAAAGCGCGCCAGCGGCGGCGAGCAGATACCATGGGAGCATGCGCCGCTGTCGGTTTGTTGCAAGCACGAGGTAGGCAGACTGCGTGCCGATCATGATGGCAAACGTGGCAGCAAGGAGGATCTTTAAGATGTCTCCGGAAGCCGCAAACGAGCTTCCGGCAATCGCAACCATAAGGGGTTTTGCAAGCAGGAGTCCGCCAATGAGCATGGGAAGCGCAAGGGCAAGCGTTGTGGTAAAGCTCCATTGCGCAAGGGAGCGCAGGGCCCCGCAGTCGTGCTTGGCCCACGCCGCGCTTGCAAGCGGCAGCACAAGACTTAAGGTGACGTGTGGGAGGTTGACGAGGGTTTCCAGCAAACGGTACGGCGCGCTGTAAAGCCCAACTTCCCCGGCAGAGCGGTAGAGGGAGAGAATCACCGTGTCGGCTTTGAAGTAGATGAGGGTGGCAAGCATGGAGAGCGACAGCGGGAGGTTCTTGCGGAGGATGAGGGCGATCATCCGAGAATCCCATTGCCACGAGAATGTGACGCGCCGCCGTAACAGGACAAGGAGGGCAAGGAGAGCGAGAAGCTGGACGATGGTCCCGCCCCAGAGAACCGGCAGGAGCATCGGCTCTCGCTGATTTCCGGTGAGGGTGAGCAAAAACAGGAGGTAGAGGAATCGCTGAAAGAGCTCGATGGCTGCGACCGCTGTCATGGCAAGTTCGGCGCGAAAATACCCATGGAGCATCTGACTAAGCTGTAACGCCACGAAGGATCCGGAAGCTACGGCGACCCCAAGAGGGACGAGACCCGGATACCCGAGAATGTTTGAGATTGCGATCGCAGCGATGGCGGCAACAACACTCGTCACGACGCGTAGTGGGATCATTGCCCCGAGGATGCGCGCCCGGTTCGCGTTTGGCTCGGCAATGAGTTGGGAGAGGGTGAGCCCAAGCCCAAGATCAGTGATCGAAGCGGCAAACTGAAGGATGACGATAATCGTTGAGTACGTCCCAAAGGTCTCAACCTCCAGCAACCGCGTCAGCACTGCGATCGTCGCGATGCCAAGCCCAATGCCAAACACACGCTCGGTCCACTGGATGAGCGTGTTTGAAGTGAGTTGGCGGTAGGGAAGAGACATCAGTGCGCTTCGTGCTCCTTGGCGAGTTTGAAGATGAGGGTCCGGACCCGTTCCGGATCAGGCATATCGGTAAATTGGAAGCGTTCCGTTGCTTCAGCCGTCGTGACGGTGAGGGACCCAAAACCAAAGGTGGTCGCCGAAATTCCCTTTGACGTCGTCGTGACATCTTGGATGCGGTTGAGGTGGAGCTCGGAGACGGTCCGGTGGAAGAGCCCGTGCTGCTCAATGTCAATGATCCGCTCGGTCGTGACTATCCACGTATCAAGGTAGGTTTCGATAAACACATTCATGAAGAAAATCCAGAGCAGAAGTCCGAGGACATTCGCAAGGACGATTCCGAGCGGCGGAAAGATCGGATGCGCAAAAAAAAGCGGCACCCGAGTCAGGAGCAGCCAGCCGAGGAGCACGATAAGCAACGTCAACAGGAGGAAGCCCACAGCGAGGCGCAAGAAGACGAACCAGTGGTGCCGGATGACAAGCACGGTTTTTTCGCCGAGGCGCGCGCCGGGGAGTTGGTGGGGGTAGAGCATAGGAGGTGTACAGCGTTGCATCCAGCGCTCGCGCTTAGCGCTCCGGCGCTAGGCAAGTGCCGGCGCTCCGCGAGGGGACCCTCGGACATCGCGCACGAGGAGCACTCCGTCCGCCTCCCTCCGACTCCGCGCTGCGGCACTTGTCCTGCGCCCTTCGCGATGCGCGCTCGCATCTGGATTGCAACGCGTACACATTATTATCGGTTGAAGAAAAACGGCGATGTCACTCGGGAGGAGCCAAACTCCAGCGGCATTGACCAGTCAACTGCCGAGAGCGACCGGAAGGACGTCACGAGCAGGGAACTGGAGACGAGAAGGAAGATAATGAGAACAACCGCAAGGGAAAAATCTGCGACCCCATACCGGAGGAGGTGGCCGAGATAGATGAGGCTGGCCATGATAAACAGAATAACAACGACGGCGTAGGGAAGCAGGAGAAGGGAGAGGGTCACAACGGTGAGGAAATTAGTAATTAGAAACTAGAAATTACCGTCCATTCCGATGAATTACTAATTACCAATTACTAATTAC
>CAZNTM010000015.1:0-5943 GCA_964576005.1 uncultured Gammaproteobacteria bacterium | reverse complement strand
AATTACTAATTACCAATTACTAATTACTAATTTCTGCTGCTGTTTTGGCATTTCACGGCCAAGATGCTCATACGCGCGCTGCGTTGCCACCCGTCCCCGCGGCGTCCGGTCAATAAGTCCGAGGTGCAGGAGATAGGGTTCGTAGATCGTCTCCAGGGTTTCCATTTCTTCTGCGGTTGAGGCAGCGATTGCCTGTAGCCCTGCCGGGCCTCCGTGGAATTTCTCAATGATCGTCTTAAGAATCTTCCGATCCATAGCGTCAAGTCCCATCTCGTCCACTTCAAGCAGTCGCATGGCCTCGTGAACCACCGCGCTGTCCACCGGTTGTCGGTCGTGGACTTCGGCAAAGTCGCGGACGCGTTTGAGTAACCGGTTGGCGACCCGGGGAGTACGTCGCGCGCGCGCTGCCACGGTCTCGGCCGCGTCCTTCTCAATGGCAAGCTGGAGCAACCGACTGGAGCGCTTCACGATCTCCGTGAGCTCCGGGAGTTCGTAGAAGTCAAGGTGGTAGGAAAGCCCGAATCGGTCGCGCATGGGACCCGGGAGCAAACTTGCGCGCGTCGTGGCGCCGATGAAGGTAAAGTGTGGCAGGTCAATACGGATCGTTTTTGCTGACGGGCCTTTGCCAAGGATAAGGTCAAGCGCAAAGTCTTCCATTGCCGGATAGAGGATTTCTGCGACAAGCGGGTTCAGCCGGTGGCATTCATCCACGAACAGGACGTCGCCGTCGGCAAGGTTCGTGAGAATCGCGGCAAGATCTCCGGCGCGTTCCAAGGCCGGGCCGCTCGTCACCCGGATCGTCCGGCCAAGCTCATTGGCGATGATGTGGGCAAGCGTGGTTTTGCCAAGCCCCGGGTTTCCGTAGAGCAATACGTGCTCAAGCGGCTCTTCTCGTTTTTTTGCCGCCGCGACGGAAAGTGCGATGTGACCCTTAAGACCTGACTGCCCGATGAACTCATCAAGAAACCTCGGCCGGAGCTGGGCGTCAAAGATGGTTTCTTCGCTTTGGAGTTTTGGATCCAGAGGTTGAGTCATAGTGGCGTGGTACCGCGGGAGGGATTTGCACCCTCATGAGAGTTTCCCCTCACAGGTTTTTAAAACCTGAGCGTCTACTGTTCCGCCACCGCGGCAGGAAGTTGCGGCATTGCGCCTTGGCTGGTAGTCTGTATACTATCATGTTGCGCTGACTATGCAACGTCGTTGGGTTCTCCTCGCATTTCTGCTCGTGGCACTCGCCGGGGGGTTTCTTGTGGGCATTCCCCGCGCAGAGGAACTCCCCGGGAAGCGACCGCTCGTCGTTGCAACGCTCTTTCCCTACTATGATCTCGCGCGGATCATTGCCGGGGAGGAGGTGGAGGTGCGCCTACTCTTCCCGTTTGGGGTTGGCCCGCATGAGGCAGTCCTCACGCCAGCGGCGGCGCAGCTTTTAGGCAGGGCCGATCTGCTCATCAGCAATGGAGCACGTCTTGAGCCGACCGCAGAAAAATTTTCCTCCCTGCTTGGGTCCGGTGCAGCGTCCCTCATCGTCAGTGACGCGGTCGAGGTGGTTGATGGAAACCCCCACGTGTGGCTTGATCCGGTTGCGATGAGCAAAATCGCCGCAGCCATCCGCGATGGGCTCATACGGATTGATCCTGCTCACGCAGTCGGGATTCAAACACGCGCTGAAGCATTGCTCCGGCAGCTTAAAGATCTTCACCAAGACTATACAAACGAACTCGGCGCGTTGCCAAATAAAACCATTGTGGTTTTTCACGATGCGTTTGCTCCCCTTGCCCGTCGGTACGGATTGACGGTGGCCGCGACCTTTGAAGAGTTTCCGGGCAAAGAGCCTTCTTCCCGCGAGCTTGCCGGGATCATTGAGAAAATCCGCAAGCATCGCGTGCGCGTCCTGTTTGCCGAGCCGCAGTTTTCTCCAAAGCTTGTTGAAGCGATTGCCCGCGACCTTCATCTTGAGGTGACCGAGCTTGATCCCCTTGAGACCGCGCAGGAAACAGATTCCTACGTTGCGCTTATGAAGAAAAATTTGGCCTCACTCGCGGGAGCATTGGGGCCAACGGAAGCCGTCCCTTGATACAAAATACTTCCTCCTGTCCCTTCATCCTATGGCCGTTGCCCCCATCATCACCATCCGCGATCTCTCCGTGCGTTATGGAAGACACGAAGCGCTCCATGACGTCAGTTTTACCGTTGAATCCGGGGAGACCGTTGCGATCATTGGTCCCAACGGCAGCGGCAAGACGACCCTTGTCCGCGCGCTCCTTGGTTTGGCGGCAAGCAGTGGTACCATCGAGATTCTCGGGACAACTCCAAAGCATCTTGACCGCGTTGCCGCTCGCATCGGCTATGTGCCGCAGCGGCTGGAGCTTGACCGGAGCGCTCCGCTTTCCGTGGCAGAACTCCTTGGGTTGTTTTTACGGGTTTCCCCTCCACGTCCGGCAATAGAAAAAGCGCTCCGGGACGTTGATGCCCTTCCGTTCCCTGCTCGTCGTCTGGCCGAGCTCTCGGGCGGAGAGTTCCAGCGCGTCTTGCTCGCGTTAGCCCTCGAGAATAATCCCGAGCTGCTCATCCTTGATGAACCGCTTGCCGGGCTCGATGTCGAAGGCGAGAGTATTTTTTATGAAGCGCTCGAGGGGATCAGGCGAACTCGTGCGCTCACGACGCTCATCGTCTCCCACGACCTCTCTGCAGTCTACCGCCACGCAACAAAGGTGATCTGTATCAACCACCGAATGCTCTGCTCCGGGGTCCCATCCGAGGTCCTCACCAAGGAAATGCTCGGCCGCGTTTATGGCAGCAGCGCGTTCTACGCGCACGAACGATGAACCGCTATGGGTGATTTTTTCACTCCCCTCGCTTTTCCGTTTTTCCAGCGGGCGCTTATCGGCGGCCTCATTGTTGGGCTCCTTTCCGCACTGCTGGGCGTTTTTGTTGTCTTAAGAAAACAGTCATTTTTTTCTGATGCAATTGCACACTTTGCGTTTACCGGCATTGCGCTTGGGTTTCTCCTTCACATTGATCCGATCCTTGCTGCGGTGCTTCTTGCCATTGTGCTCTCGCTTGCCATCGGCGAGATCGAGTACCGGGGGGCGCTTTCAACTGATGCGACCATTGGCATTGTGTTCTCTGCTGCGGCAGCGCTCGGCATTTTTATCATTGGTCTCTTGCGCGGGTACCGGTCTGATCTCTTTGGGTACCTTTTTGGAGATATCCTTGCGGTGAGTTCCCGCGATATTGCGATTGCCGGCATTCTTGCATTACTCGTTGGGCTGCTTCTCGTGCGCTACTGGCGGCCGTGGATGCAAATCACGGTTCACCGCGAGCTCGCCGATGTCTGGGGACTGCCCGTACGGCGACTCGACGCGCTCTACTTTATTGTCTTGGCGACCACGGCGACGCTGAATATTAAAATCGTCGGGATTCTCCTCATGATGGGGCTGCTCGTCATTCCGGCCTCGGCCGCAAAGCTCGTGAGTCGGACGCTTCGGGAAATGGTGGTCCTTTCCGTGCTGTTTAGCACTGCGAGTGTTTTTGTTGGATTGTTGCTTTCGTTTGCGTTAAACACCGCTTCGGGTCCGACGATCGTCCTTGTTGCAACGCTCGTATTCTTGCTCTCCCTCGTCTTTGGCAGGCGCTAGGAGACGCTTTCGTCTGGCGCGCAAAAGCACGCCTCAAGCTCCTCAAGAAGCGCGCCATCGGGGTGTCGGAAGTCGTGTTCAAATAAATGCGCAAGCGGGCGCACTTCCGGAGCGTACTCAATGTGCGCGCGCACTTCCCGGTCTTCAAACACGCGGACGTGACACTGGAATCTGCGGTCGAGGAGCCTGCGCATGCTCATCAATTGCCCCCGGTCGTACCACGCGAGCGGGAGCAACTCAAATCCCCGGCATTTGAGTCTCGCGATCACGCGGTCAAGGTCAAGATCTTGGCGGATGCTTCCGATACGGAATGGCTGACGTTCGTCGCCCGTGAGCTTCAGGCGGTTGAGAAGACTGCGACCGAGCAGCACCGGGATTGCGAGCGCTGTTTGACGCAACGCGATGGCACGCGGGAGCGGTCTGTCCGTTTTCTGTAAATGGACGCTGGCGTCTGCGAGGATACTTTCCCAGAGCAATGGAACAATCGGTTGGGGTTGTCCTTCGGTTGGGTGAACGTGGAAATCAATGAAGGGAAGCGAGTTTGCCTCGATGATCCCGCACGGCTGCTCGTCATAGGTTTGTCGGATGTCTCTGGCAATAAAGTCAAAGCCGACGAGATCCACGTCAAATGTTTTCGCTGCCGCACGAAACATCGCCGCAGTTTTCGGATGGATGAGCCCGGTTTCCTCAAGAAGATCTCCGCCAGCGCCACAGGAACGCTTCGCTGCCAACACGATTCTTCGTCCGGATTCGGGCACGCTCTCGAGTGGGTATCCTTGGGCTTCGAGTATTGTGATAAGCTGCGGATTTACTCCGATGCGGTGGAGGGTCGTGTGCGTCATTCCGGTGTGCCCTCGACGGGGGTCCTGGTTTTTTATTGCGATGAGTTCCGCGATCGTAGAGTGGCCATCTCCGATCACATGAGGAAAGAGCCTGCGTGCGACAAAGACGTGTCGGGAGTCTACGACGGTGACGCGGTAAAGTTCTCCTTCAAGGTAGCGTTCGACCACCATCCGCGGGCTGTAGGTCCACGCGACGGCGATGGCGTGTCCGAGTTCCTCTTCGGTTTGCACCGGCGCGCTCACGTGTTGGCTGCGCGTGCCATTGACCGGTTTAACAACCAAGGGGAATCCGAGTTGTTTCCCATACTCAAACGCATTCGTTTTTCTCCAGAAGACGTCTCCGGTTGGCACGGGAAACCCTTTGGAGTAAAGCGTTTTTTTCACGTACGCTTTATCGTCGAGCGCATCGTGGAGCCGTCGGGTGGGCAAACAATCAAAGTAGTACCGCCGGGAACCGAAGTGCGCGCGGTATTCGCTTGTGCTCCGATGGAGGATATGGAGGTGCTCAACGGTAATGCCCCGCTTTCGCGCTTCTTCAAGGATGAGCCAGCTGCGCGCCGCGTGTTCTTCCCGGGGGCAGGAGGAGCAAAAGCGCGCGATCCGAAAGAACGCGAGTAATTCATAGAGCCAGTGGAGGATCGAGAAGTGGCGCGGGAGGAGCGGCAGTTGCGTTCTGGCGCGCGGAGGAAACACGCGCGCGAGCAACTGTTGGTTGATTGCCTCAATCCAAGAGTCGAAATGGAAGCGACGCAAAACCGGATAGCAGTGCGGGCAGTGGGAGGGCATCCTCTATTCTCTCACGCAATGCCGGTCGCTTCCGTCCCAGAACGCTCCGGCTTCAGGGTAGGTCCAGACCACGAGTCTGCCTTTGCGGGTCGGGTAACTGCAGCGGTATCGCATCGCCCCTTGTTCCCGCTCATCGGTGATCCGTAGGGTACATGAGGTTCCGGTCCTGCCGAGCACCTCGACGGCTGCGCTGCCAAGCGGCAGCGCACGTTGGTACGTTTTTTTCTCACAACGGGCAAGGTCCACTTTTGCAAGCGGCCTTTTCTGTTTTGCCCGCATTGTGCCGACGACCGGGACGGTGATTCCCAACCCCAAGGCAATGAGTATGGCAAGCGTTACGGACGCTCCATAGGGGAGATTCTTGTGTCGGGAGGCAGCGGCGTTTTTTCTTACGACAGGTCGCTTCATAGCGCTGTGGATAGTATAGCACAGTATCACTCATTCGTGGAGCGGGTAGCGGGACTCTCACAGGGCCAGACACCCTCGGTTTCTGGCGTTCCCCCGACCGCGGTCGGGGTCACTGTCTTCCGACACGGGGAGGTCCCGGTAGCTCCCTCCCCGTCGCCCCTCTTCGGTTCGAGTCTATGCGCAAAGCGGGTAACGGGACTCGAACCCGTCGCTCGATCTTGGCAAGATCGCGTATTACCCCTATACTATACCCGCGTCGTTTTCCTTTA
>CAZNTM010000014.1:14891-18104 GCA_964576005.1 uncultured Gammaproteobacteria bacterium | reverse complement strand
CCGCCGCGAAACCCCTTGGCGTTCATGCTGATAGTTCCCCCGCTTTCAACCGTAAGCTTACCAGAAACGCTGATTGGCAGGATCCCGCCCTTGGCCCCGTTCCACTCGGCTGCGGTAAGCACCCCTCCATTCTTGATTGTCAAATCAGTGTAGCTCAACACGCGGACCACTTGCGCATGTTCAACCCCTCCGACCGTATACGCTCGTGAAAGCGGAAATTTGAGCGTGATCACCGACGCGGTAACACTTACGACCGCATTGAACTCATACAATCCTCCCCGTGTTTCATCCGACGCTTGTGTTTGGTGAATAAGCACCGCATCGCCGGCAGCAAACCCGGCAGTGGTATCCACGGTCACGGTGGTTGCGCCTGACGACGCGTTTGCAGTGAGCGCGGCAAATTGACCAACCGTCGTTGGAGCATCAATCGTGTTGCTCGCTTCAGGGAGTGGGTCGCTCTCGCAGTTGCCATTCAGGTCCTTCCGACAAACCAAGAGTTCCGCGTCCGTCTGCGGGTCGCCTTCCGGATCCACCATCCTCCAGGAAAATGTTGGAGTGGAGGTGACGGCTTTTGACGTTCCCCGCGGGGAAAGTGCGACAACCGATGGCGCACTGTTTACTGAATCCGTCTGGGTGATCACTCCGCGAAACCGAATAAAACCAACGGTCGAATTGTAGGCCGTTCCGCAAAACTCGCCTGCCCCAACGGTCATGTCAGAGCCATCATCGTTCTTGCACCGACCATGGGTCTGCGATGTGGAAGCGCCAGTCGTATTCAGGAACACGCCAAATGTTGGAGGCGCTCCGCGAAGAGCGTTTGCCCGATCAGCGATCTCGCTTAGAGAGAGCGCCCGCTTGACGATATGAACCTCATCCATGGATCCGCGGAAAAAACGTGTCTGTGTACCGCCGCCCCACGCGAAGCCCATATTGAGTGGACGACCGCTGTTTGAAGGGGAGGGTACTGCGGCGCTCCCCTGCAGCACCCCATCTACGTAGAGTTTGAGCGTCCCAGACTCCCACGTTCCCGCCACGTGGTGCCAAGCGTTATCAAGGGTATCCACTGCCGAAGTAACCCCCGGCCAACCGCCAGCGTTCGCAACGTACAAACCCATTTTCCCGTCACTCTTGTTTGCCTGAAAAGCCCAACCCTTGGTGTCAATAAACCCGTGCGATGTCTCAAGGACCGTTGCCATGGATGCATCCGGTTGATTCTTATCCCCTCTCATCCAGAAATCCGCGGTCCACCCCGGAGCTTCAATATCCCAAAGGCTCGTCGGGGAAACACTCACTCCGTCGTCGTTGGAATCAAAGGTGAATGCGCTGCCGCGATCAGCGCTGACACTTGGGGTAAACGTGACAGTCCCCTGCAGTGTCCCGAAGTTTGAACCCCCTGAATCAAAGGCGTTGTTCTCGGCGCGATACAGAGACGCCGAGGCGCTTTCCGGGATGCCAGAGAGTACCACCTCGCCTTCGGTTGCGATCCGTGGACCGACCCCGGCGCGGGCAATGATCTCGGTATCCGAAAGCGCGCGCGGGTAGACGGCAACCTCATCAAGATTGCCGTTAAACTGCCGGGCACCGCCGCAGAGCGAGCCAAAACAAAGGGGAAGGGAATGATTCGCGGGGTTCGTGATCGCCGTCTTCGCCTGAAGCACCCCATCCACGTAGAGCTTCATCATCCCCCCGTCCCACGTCCCGGCAATGTGGTGCCACGTGTTATCAAGCACGTCCATTGAGGATCCGATGCCCTGAAAGTTTCCGCTCGTGGTCCCAATGACAAATCCCATCGTGCCCGCGTTCTTGTCGCCTTGGAACGCCCACCCGGCGGTATCAGTCCCGTTGGCGCCATGGGATTTATCAAGCACCGCATACAAATTATCACCGGAGAGTTGATTCTTACCCCCCTGCATCCAGAACTCCACGGTGAAGCCGGAAGGATTCACGTCAAGACTGGGGGAATGTGCGACCTCAACGCGATCGCCTTGCGAATCAAAGGTAAATCCTTGGTTTACTTTTCCGTTTGTAAAGAGGGGGGAACCAACGAGACGTCCATGATTGGAATCGTTTGCGTCCATGACATTGCCATCTGCCTTCCAATAGCTGAAGGCGTCTTGGATCGTCTTTGCGGCAAGGTCCTCGTCATACATCAGAACGTACCCGGCTTTCTTTGACGCGAGATGACCGTCGAGATCGCCGGTTTGCTCCCCGGTTCTGGTGAGGCGCGCATCAAAATCAGATCCCAACATCGCGCCACTGCTCAATCGCTGACCGTTGCATGACTGCCCCCAACACACCCAGCCGACCGTTGGCCCCCAGCTTAATCCCGAAAACGCTCCATCTGCGGCGAGATTAACCCCATAAGGAACCGCACAGTTTGTCTCGGGAGTCCCAGTACCGTCGAGGAGAGGAGAGTTGTAGCAATTCATCGAAAGGTATCCGAGGCTCCCAGCCTCGGCATACCCGAAGACATTGTCGGCAACTCCTGCGCGGACCCATCTTTGAGAAAACAGAAATACCGCGGCGAGCCCGGCAACGGCCAACGCAATGCCGGCAAACGCGAACGCGTGCGGCGTGCGTGAGCCTAACGTCAAAGAAGTTCTCGACTTAGTCAAGGTTTGATCGAGAAGTACCTTTCGCTTTCTCGCGCTGTGTTTTTTCATCTTGTCCACACAACGATTATACCACATTTTCCGAAATCGCGGAACTTACCATTGCCCAGCGCGCGACGGCAACGCTTCGCAGAGCTCTTTTGTCCCAACAAACTCTACGAGCATCTGCCCGTATGTTCGTGAAAACGGCCGCGCCACATCTTGGGCAACTACGTAGTTTGCTCCGCGCGGGTAGTAAAATCGGAATGTCCGAAGCGACGTAGGGTCAAACCCCGCGGCAGTCCACTTGCACTCAATCGCAATGGGCGCAAGACGCTTTGGCGCCAAAATAAAATCTACTTCATGTATGCGTTTATCGCGCCAATATGCGATCTGGCGCGACTGGGTATGCGCCATCATTTCATTGAGCACAACATGCTCCCACAATATCCCAAGGTCCTCGACGCGCAGTGCAGACCACCCACGATGGTAGCAGACAAATCCGGTATCAAACCCATAGACCTTTGGGGCCGACACAATCTCGGCCGCGCGGTGGGAGCTAAACGGCCGAATCACGTGCGCGACAAATGTGGCTTCGAGTACCGAGAGGTAGTTCGTAATC
>CAZNTM010000014.1:0-14791 GCA_964576005.1 uncultured Gammaproteobacteria bacterium | reverse complement strand
TCAACGCTCGGCCAAGACCGGAAAGCCCATCCACTTGGCTGCCGGAAACAATGGTCCCGTGATTGCCGTTTCCGGAGACATCCTTCACTTGCCCGCCGGAGACATTTTCAAAATCAAAATTGAGTCCAATCTCATCGCTTAACGAGTGACTGATCTGCCCGCTAAAATTCAACCCCTTTGCAATGATCGCTCGCTCCCGCGAGGGTCGTGCGGCAAGCCCCACGACGATCGCCGTCAAAACCCCGACAATGGCGATCGCGACAAGAAGCTCTCCCATGCTAAAGCCACGCTGATCCATACCGGAAGTATAAACCAAAGTAAAAGAAAACGGAATACGCCCAGCGTGTACTCCTCGCATCAATGATGGCGTCATCAGTGAATGAAGAGCAGCGGAATTGTATATCAAAACAAGGCCGGAACAAAGTTGATACCATTCACAGCACAGCACATAGAAAGTTTTTATCAAGTCCTTGTATGTCGAGCAGACACACCATCGTGAGTTTTGTTCATAAATAACCCAAAAAACATCCTCCGCGCTTCAGTCGCTTTTGCGCTATTCGGAGAACACTGCTATACTCCATGATATGAAAAAACAACATCATTCGGTCCTTTCTATACTTCTTGCATTAGCAGTAAGTGTTCCATTGTATGTCTCGGCGGAATCTGTTTATGATACAAGCTGCAAAACCCCCGGCCAAAATCTGGTTGGGCTTACTCCCTCTCGTGCTGAAATTGAACTTAGAGCTTTGAACTGTCAACTTATACAAGATCAAAACTACCTCGAAAAGAAAGAATCAGAATTGGAATCATGGATAAAGAACAAAAACGACCCCTATATTTACAAGGATCAATATTATGAAGAAAATCACGCCCGGGGGGTGAGTGATAGACAAAAGGAAATTGAGATTACAAAACAGGGGATTGAGCGAGCAAAAGCTAGGATTGAAGGACTGAAGCTGGGAGTCAACACAAAGTCCACCGGCCCTGCCGCCGGTAAACAGCTTCCTCCCAAAGGCAAAGTGCTCATCTCCGCAATTGACGGTGAGTCAGACGCGATTTCTTTTCGGGGGCATGAGCAGTGGATCCAAGCCAAGCCCGGGATGCTCCTTGAACAAGGGCACGAGATTGCCGCAAGTCCTGACGGTGCCGCGGTGCTGCTCTTCCCGGACGGGTCTACGGTACGTGTTGAGGCTACAACCCAAATCAAAATTGCTTCGTATTTTACCAAAGGAGGCATTGTGCAAACAGAGATCCTGCTTAAAGTCGGACAAATTTTTGCCGAGGTCAAAAAAGAACAAGCAGTACGAAGCGACTTCAAAATCCGTGCCCCAACTGCCACGGCCTCTGTACGCGGTACCACTTTTTCCGTCGCCTACAATAAGAAAAGCACCGAGACAAAAATAGCGGTTGCTGAAGGCTCCGTGCTCGTTCAACCGAAAGGATCAAAAGCAGGCCGACCGTTTATACTGGTCGCCGGCAAAAAAGCATCGGGGCGGAAAACGAGTGCCTGGAAGATTGCGCCAATGACCGCTCCCGAGATGGCAGCATTCCAGAATCTCCCTCCGACACCCCCCAAGCAACAGCCCCTGTATATTCGCTAACCAACAAAACTAAAACATCCTCCGCGCTTCATCGGAGGATGTTTTTCTCAAGTTGTTCTTTGGCGGTATTAAAAATTTTCTTCCCCTCATAGTGCGACATCCGGTGTTGCGGCCGCAGTGTGCGTAATGCTCAACTCTCCTGAAGTATTCTTACGACGCCGCATTCGTAATATCCGATGTGAGAAGTGCTGCAAGGAATACGGACGAATCAACGCAAAAGGTCCGCATAGCCATTGTTTAGCGACGGTCACGTTCCTCTCGTACGAGCCTAACAGCGCTTTTCCGAGAGCGGAACGTAAAACGCTTTGCCGGTTTCGAGAAGAGAGACAGAAACCCGTTCGAGTGCTTCCACTCTTTCAAAAGAAAAATCAGTCAAGAATTACGCTCATGCACGAGGCAGCACAAACCAAAATAAGAACCACACGTGACTTGTGGAACCGAACATAGTCAACAGATGAGAGGCGTCATGGAATGTCAACGCATGTCGCCTTCCTAATTTCACATCCAAAGCAAAAAACAGCGCGCCAATGCTGTAGAATACGCCGCCGAGTGCAAGCCAGAAAAACGCAATCTTGGAAAGAGATGCAAGCAGTGGACCGAGTGCAACAAGGATAAGCCAGCCCATGAGCAGAAAAGGAAATGTCGCAGCCCGCCCGCGAAGATGCACGCGACATGCCCGCAGGACGATTGCCGCAACTGCAAGTCCCCAGATCACTCCAAAGATGCTCCACCCCCACGCCGGTGGCAGTACGAGCAGCGTCACTGGCGTATACGTTCCGGCAATCAAGAGATAAATCGCACAGTGATCAAGAACGCGAAACACTCGTCGTGCGCGTCCTTCTGGCAACGCATGGTAGAGCGTGCTTGAAAGATACAGCAGCACAAGGCTCGCCCCAAAAATCGAAATCGCCGTCACCGCTTTGGCGCCTCCATGCTGGCTTGAAAAAATCACGAGCGCCACCAACGCGACCGCAGAGAATACTGCGCCCACCAAATGCGAGATCGCGCTGAATCGTTCATTCATAACGTATTCAATTGCCCCCGGCAGGAATTGAACCTGCATCTTCTCCTTCGGAGGGAGATGTTCTATCCATTATACTACGGGGACCATCTTCTGCCACTTGCCCGGAGAGCAGCGGAGTCGAACCGCATCCATGGAACATGGATCGTCTGTGTATCAGACAGCGGCCACAGCCGTGTGGCGATACTCTCCGATGTCTCCGGGCGTTTTCCATTGTACGAGAAATCCGAAATACATACAAAAAGCAAGGCTTTAGGGCCTTGCTTCTTGAGACGATCCACCTTGAATGCGGCTCGCTGTCTGATACATCTACACTATAGGGCATGTCGAGGTACTTTGTCAAGGGGGTTTGGTGCGCTAGAAAGCACAAGATCCCTCGATCCGACTCGGGATGACCCCCGATCGCGATCGGGGGTCACTTCTTCCCTAAAATTTTTAATGCCGCTTTGACGCGATCGGAGGGATCTTTGATATCAGTACTTACTTCACGGAGTGCTTCGCGAGCGCGAACGCGGGGAAAACCAAGTTCAACAAGCGCATCGGTTGCGTCAACGTCGCCGGAAGGAAGGCTTTCGACAGCGCTCAAACCATAACGGATGGGGGACGCCTTCTCGCGAAGTTCGATGATAATGCGCTCTGCGGTTTTTCTCCCAACGCCACCAGCGCGCATGAGCAAACCCGCATCGTTGCTCTTTATCGCCCGCACCAAATCCGCAACCGACCCAAGTTCCAAAATGCTCATCGCGGTCTTTGGCCCCACCCCGGACACACGGACCAGATCCTGAAAAAACTGCAGCCCGTACTCATTGGGAAATCCGTAGAGTTCCTGGGCGTCTTCGCGGATGATGTGCGCGGTTTTTACTGTCATTGCTGCGCCAACACTCGCCGCGGCCAATACGCTGCCCGTCACATATACTTCATACCCAATCCCGTGCACATCAAGCACGAGACTACTCCCACGCTTCTCAAGAATTGTTCCGGAAAGGGAGGCAATCATGAAATGAATAGTAACGAGTAATGAGTAACGGGTAACGGGATTCTAAGGAGAAAAAAATTCTCAACTTCCGCAATTGAGCCCCGACTTTGATAATAAAAACGAGCTTTGTCTCGAAAGTGATACCGCGCGAAACCCTCGGCAATATTTGCACTTATTGAAGCGGCGGCTCTACGGAGTTGACTCACGATACCAAACTGCTCTTCCTTAGGGAAACCCTTTGTGAGTTTATAGACCTCAAGAGCAAAACGATGCGCTTTCTGCCAAGCTTCGAGGTTGTCAAAATCTTTAACCTCAGTGTTCATTCCCATTACCCGTTACTCGTTACCCGTTACTCGTTACCCGTTACTCGTTACCCGTTACTCGTTACCCGTTACCGTTTCCTTCGCTTTGCAAACTGCTTCGCCAACTCAACGAATAGGTGCACGCCCCAGCCGGTTGCCCCTTTGCCCATCCACGGCTTTGCCTCATTCGTGTAGGCCGTGCCGCCGATATCCAAATGCGCCCACGGCATGGGCTCGGCAAACGCCGCCAGAAACGCGGCGCCGCTAATCACCCCTCCCCGCCGACCCGTGATGTTTTTTAAATCTGCCACGTCGCTTTTCACGTACTCCCGGTACTCGTCCAGCAACGGCAATTCCCACAGCGCCTCCCCGGCAGCCTCTCCCGCGCGCCGAAGCGCCTTGATAACCTTTGGCGCGCTTCCAACAATGGCGCAGACAGAATTTCCGAGCGCCACCGAGACCGCGCCGGTGAGCGTGGCAATGTCAACACAGAGCAATGGCTTGTACTGCTTCGCGTACTCAAGCGCATCGGCAAGAATAACCCGGCCTTCGGCATCGGTATTCACCACTTCAATGGTTTTCCCGGAAAGCGTCGTTAAAATATCCCCGGGCTTATACGCTTCGCCGCTCGGTAAGTTCTCGGTCGCCGGCACGACCCCGACAACGTTGACCGGCAGCTTCAACGCCGCAATCGCCCTGATCGCGCAGATGACCGCGGCGCCTCCGGCCATGTCATACTTCATCTCTTCCATCTTTTCCGCAGGCTTAATGGAAATGCCGCCAGAGTCAAACGTAACCGCTTTCCCGCACAGAGCAAGCGGCGCTGCCGTTTTCGCGCTGCCCCAATACTCGAGCACGATAAACCGCGGGTGTTCATTGGCGCCCTTGGAAACTCCATAGACCCCGCCCATGCCGCGTTTCTTAATCTCGGCTTTATCAAAAACCACGCAGCGGATTTTTGGAAACGCTTTGGCGATCTTTTGCGCCTGAAGAGCGAAAAATGCGGGAGTCGCGTCATTTGAAGGCATGTTCGTCCAGTCGCGGGCAGTACGGATGGCGAGGGCAATGATTTCCCCTTCGGCAAGTCCGGCGCGCAGCTCGGAGCTCCGAACGCTTGCTTCAGAGATGACCGTCACTTCCTCAATCTCTCTCGGCGCTTCAGGAACGGACTTGTACTGCGTGAACGTGTACGTACCCAAAGCCAAGCCGTTCGCGATACAAACGCCGAGCGCATGAGCGGATTGCGTCACCCGGAGAAACGCTTTTGGTAAAACAAGCGCCGCTCTTGCCAGCCGCCCGGATCGCAGAGCAGTCCCAACGCAGGAAAATGAACGGGTCAATTGCTCCCGATTCCATTTCGCGCGATCTCCCGTGCCCACGAGCATGAGCCGCCATTGCTTTCCTTCTTCGATGCCGTGCAGCGACAACCCCTCGCCCAAACGGGCGCAGAATTCCTTGCGCTCGAGCGCTTCTTCCACCAACGCCTTTGCGGCCGCAGGCAGTGCGTTTGGCAGCGCCACGCCAGCGCGCGAAGCCTTTTCTTCTTTGCCCGCTTCCCACCCAAAGACAACAAGGGGAACATGGGGCTCAATGGTTTTTGCGTTGCCGATCTTCCACTGCATAGGCGTTAGGAGTTCCTTGCATTCTACCGATTCTCCCCAATTTTTTCAAGCCCCACCTCAACCGTTGCTCCGTCAATGGAAAACGTCTTTTTTGCCGACAGCGTCGGATGCTCGACAAACACGAGATCGCTCGCAATCGCACCCCGGAGCACCTCCTCGCGGTGGTGGAGGAAAACCGCGCGCAAGGAAGGGTCTGCCGCCACCTCGATTCTCGCCCGGTCCCGGACAGTGAACGCGGCCGCTTTCCGGAACGCATTGAGCTGCCGGATAAACTCGCGCACCGTGCCTTCGTCTTTAAGCAAGCCATCCAGTTTCGTACAAAGTGCGATCGCGCACGCGCCAAAGGATTCCACCTCCCACCCATCGAGAGGCTCAATGGGGTCAACCGCCGTCACCTTCTTCACATTCACTTCCTCACGCAGAATGGCGAAGAACGCCTCCTGATCTTTGATTCCGGCACAGCGGACGCGCAGTTCAGACAACGGCTGCCGGAGCTTAACGCCGGATCTCGCGCGCGCGGCGTGCGTGAGTTCGGCAAGGGTACGCACCGCCGCCATTTCTTCAAGCAACCCGTCGTTCTCCTCCAAGGGTAAAACCGTTGGCCAATCAAGGAGGTGGACGGAATCAAGGCCGGTCTTCTCGCGCAATGCCGAAAGCCGCTGATACATCGCATCGCTTGAAAATGGGATAAAGGGAGCAAGGAGTTGCGCCGTTGTTTCAAGCGTCTTGATGAGCACGATGAGATTGACCGGATCTGCTTTGAGCCTTTCTCGGCTGCGTCGGAGATACCACGTGGAGCAGTCGTCAATGAAGCGCTCGAGCGCCTCGATTCCCTTCCAGTGCTCAAAAGCATCGAGGCTTTTCGTCACCGTACGGATCGTCTCGGACAATCGCGCCTGAAGCCACCGGTCCAGTACATGCTGATTCCGCTGCTCCGTAATGACTTGCGGCCATCGCTTCTCGCCGGCAAACAGCTCAACAAAACTCACGACGTTATCAAGAATGAGAAACTTCCGCCGGATTTCCTCTCCAATCTCAAACCCAAACTTGAGGTTGTTCGTGATGGCGCCACTACAGTAAATCCACCGCATGACATCTGCTCCCATTTTCTCAATGGCATCGTCAAACCAGATCGCGTTGCCCTTGCTCTTGTGCATGGGCTCGCCGTTCTGATCCACGACGTTCATAAACCCCATGACTCGTTCATACGGCGCGCGGTTTTCCAGAGTGACTGACATGAAAAGCAACGTATAAAACCAAAGCTTGATTTGGCTCATACCTTCACAGACAAACGCGACTGGAAACCACTGCTCCCAATGAACACGCTCGGGGGTACCTTTCGGCGCCCACGGATCTCCGGGCATCGTTGAAAACGGCGTGATGCCAGCATCGAGCCAGCAGTCCCCGACTTCCGAGACTCTGCTTACAGGCTTTCCACATTTTGGACATTTGATTTTCACCGAATCAATCCAAGGACGATGCAGTTCTGGGATCCCTTCGACAAGCTCAGGGGCTACGGCGAGGCTGCGCAGTTCTTGTTTGCTGCCAATGACGGTGAGCTGCCCGCACTCGCACGGATAAAACGGCAACGCCAAACCCCAGTAGCGACGCCTCGAAATCGGCCAGTTGCCCATGTGCTCCAACCAGTCGAGCATGCGATCAAGCGCGTAGGGCGGGTGCCACACCACGGTCTTTGCTGCCGCAATCATCCGCGGTCGGATCTCATCTGCTTTAATAAACCACTCGCCGGAAAGCCGAAACAAGAGCTCGGTCTTGCATCGCCAGCAAATAGGATACGAGTGCTCTTCTTCCGAGCTCGAAAACAGCAACCCCTTTTCTTTGAGGTCTGCAATCACTTCTTTGGCAACATCTCCGGCAAATTTTCCAGTGTATTTCCCAAAACCCTCAAGGTAAATCCCGGACTCATCCAACGGCGCAATCGCTGGCAGTTTCTCGCGTTTGCCCAGCTCGTAGTCTTCCTTGCCGCACCCCGGAGCAATATGAACAATGCCAGTCCCATCCTGCTCACTCACTTCTTCCCACCCCACCACCCGGTACTTCGACGTTATTCCCTGAGCTTGTCGAAGGGTCGAAGGGCTACCGACAAGATCGTCAAACGGCCCGCGGTATTTTAGCCCAATCAATTTTGAACCCGGGAATTCTTCGAGGACTTCCCACCCGTCGCCAAGCACTTCGAGCCGAGACTTAGCGAGAATGAGTTGTTCGAATGTCGCAGGGTTTCGAGATGCCAAAACAGTATTCCCTGAGCCTGTCGAAGGGCTCGAAGAATATATCTGGTGAGCCTGTCGAACCATATTGTTCGACCCGAGTGGAGAACCACCTTGTTCAACCCGACGCACTTTCACATACGTCGCATTTGGCTTCACCGCCGCAGCCACGTTCGCAAGCAACGTCCACGGCGTGGTCGTCCATACCAACAACGCCGTCGGAAGTGATCCAGAAGCTAAGCTTCCCGCGGGAAGCTTAGCTTCTGAACAATATCCCGCGGGAAGCTTCGCTTCTATACCTTCTTCCTCAATCAACGGGAACGTCAGATACACCGACGGATGTTTCAACATCGCATACCCCCCATCAGAGAGCTCGTGATGGGAAATCGCCGTACCGCAGCGCGGACACCACGGCACCGCATCCTCTCCTTTATACAACCACCCGTTTTCGTGACATTTTTGCAAAAATCTCCAGATCGCTTCGTTGTTTTTCTCGCTCATCGTGTAGTATGAATTGTCCCAGTCCATCCACTGGCCAAGCCGTTTTGACTGCTCGGTTTGCAGGCTCGCATATTTCTCGACGCGCTCGCGGTTGGCTTTGGAAAATTTCTCCAAGCCGTAGGACTCAATATCTCGCTTGCTGTTAAACCCAAGCTCTCGCTCCACTTCGACCTCGACCCAAAGTCCTTGGCAGTCAAACCCATTTTGAAACCGCTGATCAAATCCAGCCATCGCCTTGTAGCGCTGGTAGAGGTCTTTTAACGTGCGTCCCCAAGCGTGATGGACGCCCATGGGGTTATTGGCCGTAATCGGCCCATCCAAAAACGACCAACGGGGTTTGCCGCCGTTCTTCTTCCGGAGCTGGTCAAAAACCCCGTTCTCGTTCCAGAGTTTAAGAATCCCTTTTTCCTCAAGAGGGGTGAGCATACTGTAATCAGACGCTAAGCTAGTTGATTCAGAAGCTAAGCTTCCCGTGGGAAGCTTAGCTTCTGATCCATCAGCGAGAAGCTTAGCGTCTGCCCTTTTATACGTATGAGTATACCCTATCACCCCTCACTCGTCGAGGGCTCATTTTGGGTAAAAAAAGACGCGTGAAGGATTTTGCGCCTCAACGCACGTGGGACACTCGCACGCAAAGCTGCCTCGCTCACTGACCCACGACTACCCCAAGCTCGTTCGGCAGCGTTGCAGTGGAAACGTCCGGCATACGCAGAGAGATTTTGGAGCCAGTTGATACGTCCGTGCCAGCAAATGCGATGTCGGAAAGCAGCACGATGCTTTTGCCAGCGTCGTCCTGGGTTGGAGTAACCGCAACCTCAATGCTTGATTGCGCGGTGGACTCGTCGGTTGTAGCTATCCCAAGCTGCCAACGCGCTTGTGATTGCTCGAACCCCATAGTGCCTCGACTTGCCGCGCCATAAGAAACAAGCTCAACTGATGAACCACCTGTACCAGCAGTGAAAACTAAATTTTGCTGCGAACTCTCAAGCCCCACAACATCCAAAAAAACCCGCAGCCGGGTTTGACGACCGACCGCAAGCGGCAACGGTCCTGCCCAAAGCGGCTCTCCTTCAAGTGTGGTTAAACGCAAGGTTGCGGTGGCCAAAAGCGGCGTTGCTGGTGGACGGCGAGCAGACGGCAGCAGCGTCGGGACAAGCGGGCGAAAATATGCAAGCATTCCTAACCCCACGAACAGCACTGCAACGAGCGTTGCGAGCACGCTATCTACGACAATATGGAGGTGCCGGTATCTGTGCCGCGGGTGGTAGTGCGTGTCGTAGCGCTCACGGCAAAGCCGCACACACCGCTCCGTTATCCCTAATTCTTTATTCATAATTCCTCACTGCTCATTCTATCACTACCGCACCCGCTCGGCCATGACCAAAATCTCATTAACCCCGTCGCCATCCACATCGGCAACTCCTGACAAAAACCCGGCGCGATTTTCTTGAGCCAAAGGCGCAAACTGCCGCTGAAGAACCCCTTGTCCCGAATACACTCCAAGCTGCGGAGCGGCGCCAGTGCCAGTGCCGACTATGACTTCAGCGTGATGGTCCCCGTTTAAATCTCCAGCAGCCAACGTGTAGCCGCCAACACCCGCAGAAACTGACGGACCGGCAAATCTCCGTACAAGCTTGCCGGAAGCAGTGTATATGCGAACCAAAGAGGGAAACCGCGCCCGGGTAGCAAGAATTTCCGCTCGGCCGTCTCCGTTAAGATCCCCAACTGCCACGCGTACCCCAGAACCATTTTTTTTCGGAAACGCAAAAAACCCGCCGATCCGAACGCCACGCCGATCAAAAATCTGCATCTGGGCTCCGCCCGAAGCAGCGCCAGTAACAATTTCCGGCCTGCCATCTCCAGTAAGATCTCCCACGGCAAACGAGATCCCGCCGCGGTACCGGGCGCCGTATGGCAGCAGCACTCTTCGAACCCCGCTGCCAAAGAGAATGGTCACCGCGGTCTCATCCGCAAGAATCGTGTCTGCATTCCCTTCTCCATCAAGCTCTCCCTTCCATTGAAGGGTCCCGCCCGCGGCTGCAGCGGCTGACGGAAAAAACCCGCGGCGTTTTGAAGCCCCGCGGCCGTCTAACACCCGCACAAAACTGCCAACGCGAAACACCGCGCCTGCTAATTCTGAAATGGGTTTGATCAACACCACTCCGTCTCCGGCAGCGAGAGTAACGTCAGTCACCGATTGCCCGGAATTAACGCTTGGATCTTGGCGACCCGAAAGCCGATCCAATGGATCGCGAAACCGCGCGGACTGGGCAGATCGTGTGGAATTAAGCAGCGCTACTGCGCTGCCAAAATCCCGTTGCCAAAGTCCTGGGGTAAATTCCCCACTCTGGCGAAACTCCAAGAGATTGCGAGCTGGACCCTCTGCCGATCCAGTGCGCGCATCGTATTCATCATAGTACCAAAGCTGCTCATGGGCCTGATCTCCAAAATCGTACGAAACCGCACCGCTTCCAAGCAGCGTTGAGCCAAGCGTGAAACGGAACCGCTGGTAATCGTCCATGGTCCCGCGGTTGCCGGTGCTGCCGTTGACGATGGTCACAAATCCCGGACGTCCAGTAGAATCATGCCGCTGGTAGGATTCCATAAATTGCTGCCAGTCCGGGTCTGGAAAATTTTCAATCATGGCGCCGTCTAAAACACTCGTAAGATTGGACCCAAACTTAATTGAATTTCCAAACACGCGCGTGCCCTGGGGACTCCGGCGTCGAATTTCGGCAACGAGTTTTTCCATGCCGGCTTTCCACGCCCGATCGAGCTCCTCACGACCGTCGGCAGCGCCATCGCGGTTAAGATCAAAATCCTTTGAAAACGACATCCAGGAAATGTACCCCCACGCGTTATCAAAAAACACCCCATCCCAAAGTCCGGAGGAGAGAACGTTCTCTTGCAAAAAGCGTGGGAGAAACGTATTCCAGCGCTCCCCGTTGATGAGCGCAGAGCGATCCGTGACATTAAGAAGCGACGCCCCTTGCCACCATGAAGTTCGATTCCCATTTGTGTCCGTGAGATACCACTCGTTCGGAATGCTCCCTGCGAGCCGACGTCGCAGTGGCGCTTCGGTCAGTGTCAAGGCATTTTTGCGAATCTCTTGGCTCGTGATATATGCCAACATGAGCGGTCGGGGATTTTTTGCCCGCAACCGCTCAAGCTGGGCTCTGCTATTCTCTTGAGTCTCCGGATCGAGGATGACGACGTCCCAACGCGCGAGCGCATCAACCTCGTGATCCGAGAGATGCCACTTGAGAAAATAGTTGGCGATTTTTGGAGAAGAATCCGAAACGGCGCTTGCCGCCGTTGGGAAGAGCAAGAGGACAGGAAGGAGAAAAAGGAAGACGTTCATGCAAGTCCTGCGGTGCACCACGCGGGAATACGGTTACACGCGAGCGCGTGAGCAAGCACTGCTTCAAGACGCTGCCCGTATTGCGACCTCTGGCGCGTTCGCGCGAGCCATCGGCGCGCAATCAACGCGCGATTGGTTGCCGCAACCGGATGTTCGGCGACGTAGCGGATCGCTGCGGTCCACCCGAGCATACTCTCGGGATCAACGAGCCAACCGCGCGATTCATCAACGAGTTCCGGCAATCCCCCGATGTCCGAGGCAATAACCGGCGTGCCGTGACTGAACGCTTCAAGCACCACGTATGGCGCGTTCTCGTACCACTGGCTCGGCACCAACACTGCCGCGGCATCTTCGTAGAGTGTCGCAAGCAGTTGCGGATTGGTACACGGACCAAACCAGCGGATATTCGTGAGTCCGCGGCCGCGAGCCCGGGCGCGAAGTGCTGCCTCTTCCGGGCCGGTACCAACGATGAGCAACCGATAATCAGTTGGCAAATTCGCCCACCAATCAATGAGTTTATCAACGCCTTTCTCGGAAGAGAGCCGACCGACATAGAGAAAGTACGTTGCTTCCCGCGGTCGCCGGCGACAGGCGCGATGGACCATCTGGGATTGCAACGCCGTGACAATATGCCCGGATGGAAGCCCGTAATTTGTTGCGATATTCGCAGCGCATAAACTTGGCGCGATGAAACGACTGATACTCGCGGTCCAACCAAAAAGCCGGTCAAGGGCAGCAGCGCCAACCGCAGCAAGACTCACGAGCAATGATCCCTTGAGCACCCGATGAAGAATGATCTTAAACCAGCTCCCCCGTTGGTTCGTCTCGAGAATCCGGCCATTGGCAAACAACAGCGGCAATGGACTCACCGCTTGATAGTCGTGCAAGGTCTGAACCATGGGAATCCCCGCTTTTTTCAGCACGGCGATGACGGAGGGCGTGAGATGGTACGCGATGTTATGCAAATGCGCGACATCTGGCTGAACCTCATGGATGAGCTTTCCCAACGCGCGGCTGACTTGGGAGTTATAGAACCGCTTCCAGAACTGCCAGCGCGGCGCCGGATGGGGGAAAATCCACGCCCACGGCGTCGGCAGGTTCCTTGGATCTGCCATCGCAAACGGTACCACGCGATGAGCGCGCGCTTCCAAGGCCGCAATTGATTCAAACATCGCCACCTCGGAGCCCCCGCGCCGGTAAAAGTAGTTGTTGATTTCGAGAATCGTCATAAATAGTGGAACCTTTCCCTAAGAACTCCCTACGAATTACGAATGTACACGAATATACGAATATCGTCGTACCAATTCACTATTCGTAGATTCGTTTCTATTCGTAATTCGTAGGAGACTCAAGAGATGCAGCCGCGCCTTCTCCTTGGCAATCCACCACCCCACGGAGAGCCAGTGCATCCGCATCGCTTCGCGCGCTGTGCAAATCATCCAGTGCTGTTCGGCGCGCGCTGTCGCCGTCTTCTCCGGCTGTGAGGAAATCATTGATGTTATGTCCTGAGCGAAGCCGAGCGGAGTCGAAGGACTCCCTTCAGCTAATTCCCCATAACACGCTCCACTGGCTACTGACGGATACACTTTCCGATTCGGATCCAAGAAGAACGACCGAATCCCGCTGTAATTCGGCAGCCGGCGTTTGCCGGTTTGCAAGAATTCCAAAAGCGCGCTGCCATAATACGCGCGGATCCATTGTTTCGGGCTCCAACGTTTCAGTTGTGAGGAAATGACCTGCTCGTAAGGATGAGAGAACCTCTCCACTGCCGAAATGCGGTTATCCTCTTTCTGGAAGTAATGGCTGGAGTTGTGCACGGCAGACATCGTGAACTCCACCCCAAGCTCGTGCGCGAGCTCTGCCACAAGCGGCAAGTGCCCGATGTTTTTCTCCTGCGCCGTGAACGCAAGTCGGAGGTTTTTCATCCCGAGGCGCTTTAACCCACGGACGGTTGCCATGCACATCCGAAACCCTCCGGGAATGCCGCGCACAGCATCGTGCATCGCTCCAATGCCGTCAAGAGAAACCGCAACGCCAATCTTTGGATCAATCAGGAGAATCTTTTTCATGTGCTCGAGAATCCGCTTTGTTGCAAAGCCGTTTGAAGAGATAATGATCTTCGCCTTGGGGCATTGCCGCTTCATTGCAGCAACAATCTCCGGAAGATCTGGCCGCAAGAACGGCTCGCCTCCGGAAATGTTGATGTTCCAAAGCGTTGTCGGCAGCAGCCGCATGTCCTCTGGCATGAGTTTCGGCAACTTTTTGTTCATCCAGATTGAGCACATGTTGCACCGGCTTTGGCAGAGGTAGGTGACGGCGATGACGGCGTCGCGGAGCGTCGGTTGAAAAAATTTATTCCCTGAGCTTGTCGAAGGGCTAAATTTTTTCGAGCACGACAATGCGCAGCCTTCGACTTCGCTCAGGCAATAACGATAAAGTTTTCTATACTCCCCCACCATCCGCTCGAGCGTAAACCGTTCTGCGACAAACTTCCGACCAGCCTCTCCAATCTGCTGACGACGTCGAGGATCATTGATGAGCTGCGCAAGAGCATCCGCAAGCCCACGCGCATCACCCGGCTCCACCAGAATCGCACTTGCCTCACACCGTTCCCTTGATTCATGATTCATGATTCTTGATTCTCCCGTCACATACTCAGGCGTACCGCCAACACGAGAAGCCACCACCGGCTTGCCAGCCGCCTGCGCTTCAAGGAGCGTCAACCCCGCGCCTTCCCAAAACGATGGCTGCGCCACAATGTCCATCCGGGCGAGTAGCTGCGGCACGTCAGTCCGCGCGCCAAAAAATTTCACGTGGGTCCCGATGCCAAGCTCCCGCGCTTGTATTTCAAGTTCTTTCCGTAGCGAGCCATCACCAATCAACCACAACTCCAGATCATTTATTCCCTGAGCCAAGTCGAAGGGCTTCCTTTGTATCAACAACGCGAACGCGTCGAGCAACGTTGCGTGCCCTTTTTGCAGCTCCAACCGCGCGACGCAGCCGATGACGATGCGAGGCGAAGGGGTCGAAAAGTTATTTCCTGAGCCAGTCGAAGGATAACTTTTCGATTCACGCATTATGCCCTTCGACAAGCTCAGGGCATAATAGTCAATGTCAACGCCGTGTCGAATTACGACCATCTTCTCCGCTCGAATCCCATCAACACGCATTGAATACTC
>CAZNTM010000013.1:6624-18402 GCA_964576005.1 uncultured Gammaproteobacteria bacterium | reverse complement strand
AAAATCCTTCCAAAAACAGTTTGAAGAGCTGGAGAAGATCGTTGCCGCCTTTGAAAGCGGGAAGTTTGATTTGGACGAGGGTTTGGAAAAGTTCGAGGAGGGTTTGAAGATTGCAAGCGAACTCAAGAAGCGGCTAAAAGAGGCGGAGAACAAGTTGGAAGAGATCAAGGTGAAGTTTGGCAATGAGGAACTCGTAACCAGTAACTCGTAACTCGTACCCACAACGGACAACGCGCGTTCGTCATTAATTACCAGTTACTGGTTACTAGTTACTAGTTACTTCGGCTATGCGCTTTGTTCACCTCCACGTTCACTCCCACTACTCGCTCTTGGATGGCCTCTCGAAGATTCCGGAGATGGTTGCGCATACGAAAGCGCTTGGCATGGACTCGTTGGCGCTTACCGACCACGGCGTGCTCTACGGCGCCGTGGAGTTTTATCAGGAGTGCAAAAAGGCCGGGATAAAGCCAATCATTGGCATGGAAGCGTATGTTGCTCCGCATGGCCGAAAGCAGAAGCGCGCGAACATTGACGATACCCGTTGGCATTTGATCTTATTGGCACTCAATGACGCCGGCTATAAAAATCTCATCAAACTGACCACGACCGCGCATCTTGAAGGATTCTACTATAAGCCGCGGATTGACTGGGAGCTGTTGGAAGCGCATCACGACGGGCTTATCGCGCTCTCCGGGTGTCTTCATGGGGAGATTGCGGAAGCGGTACGCTCGCGGCAGGGCGAGCCATCCGAGCGTGCGGTGTTGGAGCGCGGCGTGCGGGTCTTTGGAGCGGGGAACTTCTATCTTGAGCTTCAACATCGGCCGACGCTACCGGAGCAGGCTGTCCTTAATGATCGGTTGCTCTTCTGGTCGAAAACCTTGGGACTACCAGTGGTTGCCACGAACGACACGCATTACCTCCGCCCGGACGATGCCGAAGCGCAGGACGTATTGCTTTGTTTACAGACAAAGAGCAAGAAAGAAGACCGCAACCGCCTTTCGATGCTCGGAGAGGATTTTTCGCTCGCTTCCCCCGAAACGATGGCGACGCATTTTGCCGACCATCCCGAGGCCGTTGAGGAAACCAGCCGGCTCGCGGACCGCGTGAACTGGAAGCTTGAGCTCGGCCGTGTTATCCTGCCAAAATTTTCCGTTCCTGCGCGCGCAACACCGGAACAGTATCTCCGCACCCTTGCTACGGAAGGATTAAAGAAGCGCTTTGGTCCAACGCCGCCCCCGGAAGCGGTGGATCGGCTGGAGTACGAACTCGGGGTCATTGAACGCACCGGATTTGCGAGCTATTTCCTCATTGTGGCGGACATCGTCCAGTGGGCAAAGACTCATGGCATTGTCGTGGGACCCGGACGCGGGAGTGCTGCTGGGTCACTCGTTTCCTATGCCTTGGGCATTACGAACATTGATCCGTTGCGATATCACCTCTACTTCGAGCGATTTTTAAACGTGGATCGCATCTCCATGCCGGACATTGACCTTGATTTTGCCGATACGCGCCGGAATGAGGTCATCGAATACGCCGAGTCCAAGTACGGCAAAGACCGCGTAGCGCAAATCATCACCTTTGGAACCATGGCAGCGCGAGCTGCCGTGCGCGACTGCGGTCGGGTCCTCGGGATTTCGTACAGCTACTGCGACCGGCTTGCCAAGATGATCCCGATGTTTACCGATCTTGAGAGTGCGATTCGGGAGATTCCTGACTTAAGACAGCTCTACGAGTCCCAGCCTGATGCGCGGATGGTGCTCGATGCCGCGCGCAAAGTCGAGCACGTTGCTCGGCATGCCTCTACCCATGCCTGCGGCGTTGTCATCGCGGATAAACCCTTGGTTGAGTACGCGCCCTTGCAGTACGCGAGCTCGGATGACCAAACCGTGATCTGCCAGTACTCCCTCCATCCGGTTGAGGACCTCGGATTGCTCAAAGTGGATTTCCTCGGCCTCAAGAATCTCACGATTTTGGAGAATACGGTGGCGATGGTCCAGCGCACGCGCGGGCAAACCATTGATCTTGACCGCCTTCCGCTCGATGATACGCAGGCCTTTGCGCTTCTGCAGCGCGGAGAAACCATGGGGATCTTCCAGTTGGAGTCCCAAGGGATGACGCGCTACCTCAAGGAGTTGGTCCCCACCGAACTTGAGGATCTCATTGCAATGGTTTCGCTTTACCGGCCGGGGCCAATGGAGCTTCTGCCAGATTACATTGCGAGAAAACACGCCCGCAAGCGCGTTGAGTACATCCACCCGAAGCTCAAACCTATCACGGAAAAAACCTACGGGGTCATGGTCTATCAGGAACAGCTCATGCAGATGGCGCGCGACCTTGCGGGGTTCACCCTTTCCGAAGCTGATACGCTGCGCAAGGCTGTTGGAAAGAAAATCCGTAAATTGCTCGAGGAGCAGCGCAACAAGCTCATCGCAGGCATGCAGACCAATCACATCAGCAGGTCCACCGCAGAAAAAATCTGGAGCTGGGTGGAGCCGTTTGCCCGCTATGCCTTTAACCGTTCCCACGCGGCGTGTTACGCGATGATCGCGTATCAGACCGCGTACTGCAAGGCGCACTACCCCGAGGAGTTCATGACCGCGTTGCTTACGTCCGAGGAAGGGGATACGGACCGCGCGGCAGCGCTCGTTGCCGAGTGTCGGCGAATGGGCATTGCGGTTTTGCCTCCGGATATCAATGAATCCGCTGCGCACTTTGCCGTGGTCCGTCCAAAGACGATCCGGTTTGGGTTAGCCGCGATTAAGCAAGTGGGGATGGCGCTCGTGGATGCGGTGATCGCCGAGCGCGAGCGCGTTGGCCCCTTCACCAGTATGAGCAACTTTCTCGAACGCGTGCAGCAGAAGGACCTCAACAAGAAGTCGCTTGAGAGTCTTATTCAAGCTGGCGCTTTTGATGGGTTCGGAGATCGGGCGCTCTTTGCGGCAAATGTGAGCACGCTGCTTGAGTTCTCTCGGAGTGTTGCCGCAGCGGCGGAAAGGCAGCAAGAGAGTCTCTTTGCTCTTGCGGGTGGGGGAGAGTTGCTCCTTCCCGAACCGCCCCTTGCCGGTTTTGACGCGAGTCGCGGAGAGCGGGAATTCTTGGGGCTCTACCTTTCCGATCACCCGTTCCGTCAGTTTGCCGGGCGCCTTGGGGAGTACCTCACGACGACCGGGGCCTTTGAGCAATCCGTCGGCCGTTCGGTCATTACCGGAGGACTTCTCCGGGGGCTGAAACGCATCTTCACGAAAAAGGGGGAGCCGATGTTGTTTGGCAAACTCGAAGACCTCGAGGGATCAGTTGAGCTCGTCGTCTTCCCAAGCATCTACCTTGACCGGTCGTCCATCTGGCAGGAGGACAGCACGGTCGTGCTCTGGGGGAAAGTCGGACAGAAGGAGGGGATGCTGAATCTCATCGTCGAGAAGTGCGAGCCGCTGACGCTTGAAACGATTCTGCCGATCCTCCAGTACCTTGAGCGTCTGAAGCGCTCCCCCGGGCAGTTGCCCACAGATTTTCCTCGACGATTCTCTCCCGTTGTGCTACAAAAAGAAGAGCCTGAAGTTATCTTTGATGAGTGGTGAGCGATGTCCCTATGAGTGCACGAGAGAGTAGGAAGAAAGAATCAGCGGATGGAGCACGTCGTGCTCCATCGTTACTCTACACGAAAATCGCGTGGACAAGTCTTGCGGTTGCGGTGGTCATTGCCGCGGTTGTGCTCACCGCAGCGGCAGGACGCGCGACCGTGGTTGTGACGTTAAAAACTGACACGACGAGCAAAGAAGTCGTGATGCGGGTGGCGCGTCGGGAGGCGCAAGGGAGCATTCAATCCGGGGGTCAGCCCATGGTCGTTGGAGATATTGTGGAAAGCATCGGCAGCGCTCGCGCGACCAAAGCGGTGCGTTCGACTGCAGCCACTCCGCAGCGCGCGCGGGGGAGTGTGGTGCTCATCAACACGACTGCTCGTCCCCAACCGCTTGTTGCAACCACGAGATTACTCACGCCGACCGGAGTGCTGTTTCGCATTCCGCGTCCCGTTACCATTCCTGCGCGCGCAAGGGTAACGAGCGAAGCGGTCGCTGACCTCCCGGGATCATCGGGCAATGTCGGGCCAACCCGTTGGCGCATCCCGGGATTGTCTTTGAGTTTGCAATCGCTCATCTATGCCGAGAGTGCTGCGGCCATGACCGGCGGGATGCGTGAGGTGCGTCAGGTGGACGCGGTGGATATTGCCGAGGTGGTTGCGAAGGCCGAGGTCGAGGCAGTGAAGAAGGCCGAAGCAGCGCTTGCGGCGGCTCCGAATCTTACGCGTTTTTCGCGGACGACGACGATCATTCGGAAGCTGAACGCGAAAGCCGGAGAGAACGTACCGGAGATTATCGCCGACGTTCAGGCAACGGTGACCCATGTCTTCGCCGATCCTGCCGCAGCAAGTAGCGCCATCCGTCAGTTCATTCAGCAGCAGGAAGTTGGTGCGGGACGGGAGGTGCTTGAGCTTCGCGGCGATATTTCGAGTTTCGAGCTTGGGAAGATCTTTCGAAACGAGGGGTATGCGGAGCTCCGGGGGAGCGTGACGCTCGTCACCCGCCGCGGGACCGCAGGGTTCGTTGAGGAAATCCGTCGTGCGCTTCTCGGCCGGCAGAAAGACGATGGGCAGGCGCAATTGCTCTCCCGACAGGACGTTGCCGGAGCAACGGTGCGTCTCTCCCCACCGTGGCGACGGCGTCTGCCGGATCGGAGCGATCACATTCGAGTGTTGATTCGCTGATGTCATGAACGATTTGGATCATATCCGCCACTCGCTGGCACACGTGCTTGCAGCAGCGGTGCTCAAAAAGTTTCCAGAGGCAAAGCTCGGCATTGGTCCCACCATCGAGCATGGCTTCTATTATGATTTTTTGCTGTCGCGTACGCTTACTCCAGAAGACCTCAAGGCATTTGAGACCGAGATGCGACAGCTGGTGAAACAACATCTGTCGTTTTCTGGCAAGTCCGTGACGCTCGCAGTCGCAAAAAAACAATTTAAGCATCAGCCGTTCAAACTCGAGCTCATTGAGGAGTTTTCCAAAGACGGTCAGGAGTTGACGGTCTATAACACCGGGGATATTTTTTTTGACCTCTGCCGCGGCGGGCATGTGAAGAATACCCGGGAGATTCCGGCTGATGCTTTCAGGCTCGATAAACTCGCCGGCGCCTACTGGCGCGGGAGCGAAAAGAATCCCATGCTCCAGCGCATCTACGGGCTCGCGTTTCTTTCCAAGGCCGAGCTTGATGCGTACCTCAAACAACGGGAAGAGGCCGAGAAGCGAGATCACCGCAAGCTCGGGCGTGAGCTCAAACTCTTCACCTTTGATGACCTTGTTGGTTCAGGACTTCCGATCTGGTTGCCAAACGGAACCATTATCCGGGAGGAGATTGAGCAGTTTGCAAAAGATATGGAGTACCATGCCGGCTACCAGCGCATCAGCACGCCGCACGTGGCAAAGGAGGCGCTGTTTCAAACGTCCGGGCATCTGCCGTACTACGCTGACTCGATGTTTCCCGCAATGAAGCTCGATGATGGCAATTACTATCTTAAGGCCATGAATTGTCCGATCACCCATCTTGTCTATCGGTCAGAACCGCGCAGCTACCGCGATCTGCCGCTGCGGCTTGCCGAGTACGGGACGGTCTATCGCAACGAGCTTTCCGGAACGCTTGCGGGGTTGCTGCGTGTGCGCTCCCTTGCGATGAATGACGCGCACATCTATTGCCGCGCCGATCAGGTTGAGGCGGAGTTTACCAACGTCATGAAGCTTGTGCTCGAGTACTTCAAGGTGTTTGGGTTAACGGATTACGCCTTCCAACTTTCGCGGTGGGATCCGGACAACAAAGAGAAGTTTTTCAATGAACCAAAAAATTGGGACATGGCAGAAGAGGCGCTTCGACGCGTGTTGAAACATCTCAAAGTGAAATTCAGCGAAGCGGTGGGGGAAGCGGCGTTCTATGGCCCAAAGGTGGATGTCCAGTACCGCGCGGTCTCTGGCCGGGAGGAGACCATGTCTACGATCCAGCTTGATTTTTCCGCCAAAGAGCGCTTTGGGCTTACGTACCACGACAAGGACGGCAAAGAGAACCGCGAGGTGTTTGTCATCCACCGCGCTCCGCTTTCGACCCACGAGCGATTCCTCGCGTTCCTCATTGAGCACTATGCAGGCGCGTTTCCGTTGTGGCTTTCCCCAGTGCAGGTGGAGATCATCCCGGTTGCAGATCGGCATGTACCCGCGTGCCGGAAACTCGCGCGTTTGCTCATCAACGCTGGAGTTCGCGTCCGCGTTGCCGAAAGCAGCGATACGGTTGGCTATAAAATTCGGCGAGCGGAGAAAGAGAAGATCCCCTACATGATTGTCTTTGGCGATAAAGAGAAAAGCAGCGGAAAACTTCCGGTGCGTGTTCGCGGGACAGAGAAACTCCGGCGGTTGTCCCCGGAGAAATTGCAGAATTTGCTGAAAAAAGAGATCGAAAAAAAACACTGATGAACGGCCCGCTCCATCGTCTCATCCTCCACGGCTCTGGATTCTTTTTGAGCTTATCTGCGGCGCTTGTCGCGTATTTTCTTTCGACGTTCCTTGCAAACAACGTTGGCATTGGCAACGTGGATATTCTCTTCGCGCTTGCTTCGGTGGCGACTCTCGCGCTTTTGCCGCAGTTCGTTCGGCTCATGAGCTCCATTGGCCGGGGACGGGCAACGTTTTACGCTCTGCTCGTTCATCTGTTCGCGTTACTCGCGTTTTCGTTTCAGATGCCACCACCCTTTGTCGCCGGGGTCTTTATTATATATCTTGCGAGCCTGATCGGCGGATTGTTTGGGCTTGATGTCGTGCTCGAGAAGTACTCTGCTGACTCGAGCACGGGTCGCATCCGCGGTCGGCATCTGACCGTGCTGAATTTTGGTTGGCTGTTCGCGCCCTACCTTGCCGGTCGTCTCATGGCAATGCAAGGCTTTCATTTTCTCTCGGGCGTTGCCGCGGTGGTCACGGTACCTGCGGTGCTTGCAGTCGGCATCTGGTTTTACGGCGCCGGGCGGGGGATCGTTACTCGGCAGCAGGGGATGGGGGGGTCGTTTGCCTTGCTTTCGCAGCGACCGATTGCCTTTGCAATGCTTGTAGCGATTAGCTTGCAAATTTTTTACGCTATCATGGTCATTGAGACCCCATTGGTCCTTCGCTCGCTCGGGTTTTCCCCGGAGGTCATTGGCACGATGTTTACCGTCATGCTCCTCCCATTTGTGTTTATCCAGTATCCGCTTGGGAAGCTCGCGGATCGGCGATTTGGCGAACGCGAAATTCTCATCTGCGGGTTTGTCATTACAGCGATCGCCACCCTCGGTATGGTCGCGGCAATCCGCGGTACCTTACCATGGCTGCCCGCGTTTTGGTGGTGGACGGCGTTACTTTTTTTGAGTCGCATCGGCGCTGCCTCGATTGAAGTGATGCGGGATTCCTATTTTTATAAGCATGTGGACGGTCGGGATCTTCACGTCATTGCGCTATTGTGGAGCGCCTTACCTATCGCCTACATTCTCGCCCCCGTGTTTTCCACCGTCACCGTTCGCTTCTTCGGTACGTATGCGACGGTTTTTGCTCTGCTTGGGGTTGCGCTGCTTGGGGTCGGCGCATCCCTTCTCCGATTGCCGGATACGAAATAAAAAAAATCAGCCCGGGAGGTGGAGCCGTATCATGATCGGCGATATTTTTGTATCATCACTGCTTGATCAATAAGATTTTTTGTGCTACAATACCACTATGAAAAACTGGTCGGTGGATGAAGCGCGATTTAAAAAGGAGGACCCTGAAGGGTATCAAATTTGGCGGCTGGAACAGCTCATTAATTTTGGACTGGACGGAGAAAAGCTTAATGCCAAGCTTGTGAGAAAGTATTGGGACCGGTTGTATATTGACCCGATTTATCGGAATTATCTCGCTTTTCTGCTATGGCCCAAAAAACGATCCTGACTCCCCATCAGGCTTCTTTCCTCGACCTGTTCGCGAAGAACCCTTTGCTCACAAAACGTTTTTACTTGACCGGAGGGACCGCTTTGTCGGAGTTCTACCTCCACCATCGGGAATCAGAGGATATCGACCTTTTCAGCGAAGACGAATTCCCGTTGCTGCCGATTCGCTCTTTTCTCGGGAAGATCGCAAAGAGCTGCGGAATTCAAAAAACAGAGGAACGCGAGTTCATGGGCCTGAAGACCTTCTTTCTCACTTTTGATGATAGAACGGTTCTCAAGGTTGATTTTAACTACTACCCATTTCCCAGGATTGAAAAAGGGATCAAATTTTATTCTCTCTTTGTGGACAGCATCTTTGACATCGCAGTGAATAAGATCCACACCATTTCGATGAAACCGCGCGCTCGTGATTTTGTTGATATCTATTGTATTATAAAAAAGGAAGGGTACAGTGTCCGTGGCCTTCTCATGGCAGCAAAAGCAAAATTTGACTGGCATATTGATCAGTTTCATCTTGGTTCTCGATTTCTGCTCGCGAAGGATCAGATGGACTTTCCCCGAATGCTTATTCCGCTTGATCCAAGAGAGTGGCAAAATTTTTTCATTGCCGAGGCGAAAAAGTTAAGAAGCGAGATCCTCGAGTAACGCTGGGGCATAATACTACTCTCTTCGTCGCACGACTGAGCGACTAAAGAAAAAAAGAACGGCCCGGGAGGTGGAGCCCTACCGCGCGAGTGATCCTCTCTCGGTCAAGTTGAGATACGGGTGCCTTGTAATATCCATGTGCGCGCTTCAGTGATTCGTACGGGCACGGTCTGGCCAATGAGCGAAGGTTCGCCGGGGAATTCGGTGAGTTTCATTTCGCGGGAGAGGCCGAAGCAGTGGGTTATGGTAGCCCCTCCACTTGGGTCGGGGGATATAGATCTGGGTATTGGTTCGCAGCGCTCGACAAGCACTTCGACAGTTTTTCCAACATACGCCTGGTTTTTTCGCAGCGTGGTTTTTTCCATGAGTTGTTGAAGCGTATTCCACCGGCGCTTTTTTTCGAGGTACGGGATGTCATCATGCCAAAGGCGATGCGAAAGCGTACCGGTGCGCGGCGAGTACATGGCATGGTAGGAAATGTCAAACTCGACCGTTCGGTACAGGTCGAGCGTCTCTTCAAACTCGGTTTCAGTTTCGGAGCAGAAGCCGACGATAATGTCCGTGCCGATCGCAATGCCGGGCTTTGTCTTTTTTACTTTTTCAATAATCTCAAGGTAGCGCTCGCGCGTGTAGCGGCGGTTCATCTTTTTCAAAACGCGATTTGATCCGGCTTGGACCGGAAGGTGCAGGTAGTTGACGTGCTTGGGAAGCGCAAGCGCTGCGATGGCCTCGTCGTTCATGTCCTGCGGGTTTGGCGCGGTGAAGTGGATGCGTTCAACGCCTGGGATTTGGTTTACTTCCCAGAGAAGCGCAGCAAAGCCGCTGGAGAAGGGGTTATTTTTTGAGAATGTCTCGGGGTCTGCCGGATGATACGTGTCCACGTTTTGGCCGAGCAGCGTGATTTGTTTTGCGCCGTGTTCTGCCGCGGCGCGGACTTCAACAAGAACCTCGCAGGCCAGCCGATTCTGTTGGAGCCCCCGGGAAAACGGGACCACGCAAAATGTACAGAAGTTCGAGCAGCCGGTGGAGATGCTTATATAACTATGAAACCGTGGGGTGTGCCGTTTTGGTTCCACGTTGAGATAGTCGGTTGTCCGCGACAGTGTTGGAGGCACTGATTCTATTCTGATGTTCTTGAGAACATCAGAATAGTTTTTGAGCATGTCCGGCAGATGGGGAAGTTCGGCAATCGGGAAAAAGAGGTCTGCCCCAGCGAGTTTTTTCCGTAATTTCCCGTCGTGATCGCGCCCGGGCATGCAGCCGGTGATGGCAATAATCTGTTGGCGCCCTTCTCCGCCAGAGGCGGATTCGCCCTTGGCGGAGACTTCGCTTAGGGAATAATTCTTTCGCAGGTTTCTCACTACGCCGAACACGCGATCCTCGGCACTCTGGCGCACCGAGCAGGTGTTGAGCACCACGATATCGGCACTCCTTTCGTCCTCGGTCGCCTCGTAGCCAATGCCTTCAAGCACGGCGGCGATGCGCTCGGAATCGTTCGTATTCATTTGACAGCCAAACGTCATGAGGTGATACTTCATATCTAAGCTTTCAGCTGTTAGCTTTTAGCTTATAGGGGTGGATCGTTTCCGAACTAATCAAATCCTAACAGCTATCAGCTAAAAGCTATAAGCTTGTCAGTGCTCCTATGCTCTCGAAACAGAAAGTCGTCGTCATCGTTGGCCCTACTGCCTCGGGCAAAACCGATCTTGCCATTGCGCTCGCTAAAGAGTTCGGCGGTGAGATCGTGAATGCAGATTCTCGGCAAGTGTATAAGAAAATGGATATTGGCACTGCCAAGCCCAAGCGGGATGAGGAGAGTCCGCGCGGCCGGTATTTTTCAGAAGGTATTGAACACCATTGTCTGGATCTTGTGAAGCCTGATGAGGAGATGACCGTGGCGCTCTGGAAGCGCGCTGCCGCTGCGGCAATCACGGACATATCCGCACGCGGACACGTTCCGTTTGTTGTCGGCGGCACGTGGCTCTATATTTCTGTACTCGTTGACAACTACGACATTCCGGCAGTTCCTCCGAATCAAACGCTCCGACGGAAGATGTTAGAACTGCTTGGGGGAGAAGATGGTTTAGAAGAGCTTGGCCGACAACTCATTGCCCTTGATCCGGAAGCGGCAAACCGAGTCGATCTCAAAAATCCCCGCAGAGTGATTCGCGCGCTTGAGGTGACGCTCTCTACCGGCACGCCGTTTACCAAACAACTCAAAAAGAACCGGCCGCTGTTTAATGTTTTACAGATTGGCATTGACCGTCCGGCACGAGAGCTCAACCAGCGGATCTCGGCGCGGGTTCACGTAATGATGGAGCAGGGCTTGCGTGCCGAGGTTGAGCGACTCAACGATCGTTATGGCTGTGGGCTATCGGCACTGACGGGCATCGGGTACACCGAGCTCTGCCGAGTGCTCGCTGGAACGCAAACGCTCGAGGAAGCGGTCGAGGATATTATCCTTCACACAAAACAGTTTGCCAAAAAACAAGGTACCTGGTTTCGGCGCGATAAACGGGTAAGGTGGGTGAAGAGTATTTCTGCTGCACGGGTTCTGGTTCAGACTTTCCTTAGCCCTTAATCCTTGAGTATTCAATTTCCATGAATTATGTCATCCCCTGAGCGAAGTCGAAGGGCTACCATGAGCCAAAAGTTACCCTTCGACAGGCTCAGGGAATAACTTTTGGTGGTTTCGTAGTCAAAAGTCAATTCTGTTTTCCGAGCATTCGCTTCACTGCCTCGGCGACTCGCGACCCTTGGGCGCGGCTTTTGGTTTTTGGGGAGACCACTTTCATGAGTTTTCCAAAGTCTGCCTCGCTTGCTGCGCCGACTTCAGCAGCCGCTTCTTTGATAAGCGTCTCAAGTTCATCGTCGGAAAGCTGCTGGGGAAGATAGTGTTCGAGAAGAATTTTTTCACTCGATTCTTTCTCCACGAGGTCAGCGCGACCGCCCTTTTTGTATTCTTCAATGGCTTCGGCGCGCTTTTTGACTTCGCGGCTGATGATCTCGAGCACGTCGTCATCCGTGAGTTCCCGCTTCTCTTTGCCTGCAACTTCGGCATATTGAATTGCCGAAAGCGCCATCCGAAGGGTGGAAACTTTTGTCTCTTCCCCGGCGGTCATCGCGGCTTTGAGGTCAGATTGGAGGCG
>CAZNTM010000013.1:0-6524 GCA_964576005.1 uncultured Gammaproteobacteria bacterium | reverse complement strand
TTTGCTCGGCCTTTGGTTTCGCGCATCACGGCTCCGGCGAGGAATTGCAGCGCGGTGGTCTTTCCTTTCTTGTAGTCGGCCACTGGTTTGGGGTTCTCTTCGATCACCCGCGCGATGACTGCGGCGAGTTCATCTGTATCGCCGAGTTGTTCGCCGAGTTCCTCAAGAAGATTTGAAGGGTCTGCCCCAGTTGCGTGCAATTGTGGCAGCAAGGTGAGTGCCATTTTAGAATTCACGCGGTTTTGAAAAATCATCTTCAAGAGTTCAGCAAAATTTTCTGGAGTGATTTTTGTGTCCGCGAGGGTCTGCGCCTGTTCATTGAGAATCCCCATGAATTTCGTCCCAAGCCAGCCAGCCGCAAGATGGCCGAGTTTTTTTCGCGTTTCAGCAGTTAGTTCAATGCTTTCGGTTTTGGCCCATGCAAAGAGTTCGCTCATCACTTTTTCGGTGTAGTTAGAAATATCTTTGTCTTCGGTCAGCACGCGAGCATCGGCGGCAGTCAACGAGAATTCTTCCATGAAGCGTTGACGTTTGGCTCGCGGAAGTTCTGGCAGTTTGGCGCGAAGCGCTTCGATCTCTGTCTTGCTGATCACGAGCGGCGGCAAATCGGGTTCTGGGAAGTAGCGGTAGTCGTGCGCTTCTTCCTTCACGCGTTGTTCTTCGGTAACCCCTTTGGCGTCGTTCCAGCCGCGAGTGGATTGCTTGGAAACCGGAGTGCCATTTTTCGCAAGCTCGGTTTGCCTCTTGATCTCGTACTCCAGCGCGCGCTCCACTGCGCGGAACGAATTGAGATTTTTAATCTCGGTTTTTGGAGCAAGGGTTGAGTAATCCGTGATCCAACGGTGGTTGTCAGTTGTCAGTTGTAAGTTGTCAGTTGCGCGCAACGATATGTTGGCATCGCAGCGCATTTGGCCTTTTTCCATGTCAGCGTTAGAAACACCGATCGCGCGCGCGATGCGGCGGAGTTCTTGCAAGAATGTCTTGGCCTCGAGTGGACTGCGAAAGTCTGGTTCAGTGACGATCTCCATAAGCGGCGTGCCGGCGCGGTTGAAATCCACAAGGGTTATTCCTCCCTTTTGAGCAGGGGATCCTTCGCGATGCTCAGGATGACGCACTTGGTGCGTCAACTTCGCTGCGTCTTCTTCAAGGTGAACGCGGGTAATACGGATTTTGCGTTGTTCTTTCCCGTCACCGATTCCCATCATCCCCCTAAGCCCAATCGGCTCGTCGTACTGGGAGATCTGGTAGCCCTTAGGAAGATCAGGGTAGAAGTAGTTCTTACGGTCGAACTTTGAGTGTAGGTTGACGGTGCAATTCAACGCCAGCGCCATGAGCCGAGCGAGGCGGATCGCCTCGACATTCGCAACCGGCAAAGTCCCGGGATGTGCCATGCAGATGGGACAGATGCTTGTGTTCGGCATTGCCTCCTCCACGACGTTTGTGCAACTGCAAAACATCTTGGACTTGGTGCCAAGCTGCACATGGATCTCAAGGCCGATTATTGGCGAGAGGGGCATAGTACGCGATGCCAATATACTAATGCATACCAATGATACGAATATCGCCCGCGACGATTAGTATTATTGGTATTATTTGTATGTCATTTGTATATTGGCATTGCGGTCGTGCAACCGTTGTTGCACGACTTTTCTGATCCTCTCACGAACCTCCTCTACTGACAAGAGTTTCCCATTGGGCGCGCAGTCAATACGGACAAATCCCGGGCGGCGGGCGAGTTCGCGGTAAACGAGAGCGGCGTTTGCGAGATGCTTTTTATCGCGCTCATGGGCATCGCGTTTTCCACGGAGAATGTAGGATCGGCGATGTTTTTTTGTGATAAGCCTCTGTGCCAGCTTCGGCGGGACATCGAGAACAATCGTGAGGTCTGGTTTCGGGATGCCAAAAATTCGATACTCAAGATCTTCTGTCCAACGAATGAAGGCACGGCGTTTTTTGGGATTTCCAATTTTTCCTCCTTGGTGACCGAGGTTGCTTGCGACGTAACGGTCAGCAATAACGATGTCGCCTCGTTTCAACGCTTGGCGAATTTCAGCGGATGCGGCAAAGCGATCAAGTGCATAAAAAATTCCCGGAATGTATGGCCCAAGGCGCTCAGCGTCACCAAAGCGACCATTGAGGTATTCGTCCACTGCCCATGCCGACGACTGCCCGTGTTGTGGGAATTTTATTGACAGTACGCGCCGACCACCAGCACGCCGAAGCGATTGCGCCAACAGTTTCGCAGCCGTGGACTTCCCGCTGCCGTCAATGCCTTCCAGAGCAATAAAGAATCCGCGGGACATAGCGGATTATAACTCTGCTCGGACGATGAGGCCGGGAATACCGCGGAAATCTTTGAGATTCTTTGTGATCAGTGGGACACCGAACTCAAGAGCGGTCGCTGCAATAAGGAGGTCCGGGAGCTTCGTTGTTCGTGCGCGTCCGATCATCGCAGCGGTTCGGGCAATCCGTGAGTCTACGGCGATGCGGGTCGTGATGCTCAAGAATCTCTCAATGAGCGTGACTTCTCGTTCGCTTATTCCGTGATAGCGGAGGAGTTCGGCTTCCGTGATCACCGACACGCAAAACGATGCCTCTGGTGGAGTCGTGGTAAGAATACCTGAACGAAAATGTTCCAAGACAACATTCGTGTCTAGGAGTACGGTCATACGGCGGCCTTGATGCTCATGACCGACGTCGCTGCTCCCACTCGCGGCGAATTGTCCGCTGCCAAGAGACGAGGTCGCCTTTGAGACTCGCCCGCAGCGCGCCAGCAGTTTCCTCAAGCACCATTTGTTGACGATTGCGAGTATCCGCGGGGCGCCTCCACGCGTCACGCATCCGGCGAAGCGAGAATAGCTGCTGCTTAACGCGGTTCATTTCCTTTGTGAGGATCAGGGTGTCCATAATTTTAGATCGTGGGGGGTGTTCATTCGATTTCATCCTACCACATCAACAGAAGCCCCGCAACCATGGTCCTGCGATCCAAGGCTTGGCCTTTGTAGATTAAGGCGAAGCCTTTCGCGCGTATGTCACAAACGAAAACTTGTCGCAGTTCTCTCGCTCGGTTTCGCGCCAGCGAGTTTTATCAATAGTAGGGAAGAAAGCGGTGCAGCCATCGATTGAGCGATCAAGTTCAGTGAGGTAGAGACGATCGGCGCGGTTGATGGTTTGTTGAAAAATTTCAGCGCCGCCGATAATAAAAACATGCTCATTGCCGTGAGCAGCGAGCGCTGCATCAATAGAGTCATAGCGTTCGACACCAGTAGCGAGGGCGTAGTCGTTTTGTCGCGTGATGACGATATTGGTGCGTTGGGAGAGCGGGCGCCGATGTCCTGGAATAGACTCCCATGTTTTGCGGCCCATGATGACGACGTGGCCAGTCGTGAGCTCCCGAAAGCGTTTTAAATCCTCTGGCAGATACCATGGCAGGGTTCCATCTTTGCCGATGCAACCGTTTTTGGCAACTGCGGCAATGAGGGAGATCATACCGCAATCGGAAACTCGATCTTTGGGTAATGCTCGTAGCCCACCACCTTTGTTTGATCGCTGCTCCAGTTGAAGAGAGAAGTGAACCCCTCGGTATTGATCGTGGGCAGGGGATAGCGGCCTGGGTCGCGGGACAGTTGTTCGCGCGCGCCTTCCAGGTGGTTCGTGTAGATGTGCACGTCGGCAAGAAAGCCGATGAGTTTCCCTTCGGCAAATCCAGTTTCTTTGGCGAGCAGATGAAGTAGCAGGGCGTAGCTTGCGATGTTGAATGGGAGCCCTAACATCGTGTCTACCGAGCGCTGGTTCCAGAGGAGATTGAGGCGGCCAGCGATGACGGTGGTTTGGAAGGCGTAGTGGCATGGGGGGAGCGCCATTTCGGGGAGTGCCGTCGGATTCCAAGCAGAGACGATCATGCGCCGATCCGTCGGGTCGGTCTTGAGTTTTTCTACCACCGAGCGCAGTTGATCTACGCCCTCTCCAGCGTAGTTTGCATCGAGTCCGCGATAGTCCGCGTTAAAATGTCTCCACTGAAAGCCGTAGATGGGGCCGAGGTCGCGTTCTTCTGCCATGCGCTTTTTTGCGACTTCGTCATGTCCGTAGGGCGCTTTTTTCGGCGATGCCCATTCATCCCAGATGCGATTTTTTCGCTCTTGAAGCCACTGTTTATCTGTCAGTCCTTTGATGAAAAATTCAAGCTCGCTTGCGACGGCTTTGAACGGCACGAATTTTGTCGTGAGCAGCGGAAAGCCACTGCTCATCTCATGCACAAAAATACTCCCTGCGATTTTCTTCGCAGGAGTTCCGGTGCGATTTTGTTCTTCGATCCCGTGGTCGAGAACGGTTTGGACGATATCGAGGTAGGAACGCACATGCGGCGGGTAATTGGTAAATAGTAATTAGTAATTGACGGATCGTCGAGCGGATACGTTCTCGAACTGACGAATTACCAGTTACTAATTTCCAGTTTCCTCAATCACACCGATATTCTGATCGCCGGGCCCATGGTGGAACAAAGAGTGACCGAGCGAAAAAATACCCCCTTGGCAGAAGCGGGCCGGGCTTTCTGGAGCGCCGCAAGCAATGCGGCGATATTCTCCTGAAGTTTCGTCATCTCCCACGACCGTTTGCCAATGACCGCATGGAGGTTCGCGCCCTCATCGTTCTTGAGCGTTGTTTTCCCGCGTTTGAGCTCCCCAAGGGTTTTCGTGAGGTTCGTCGTGATCGTTTCGGCTTTCGGCGTTGGCATGAGTCCTTTTGGTCCCAAAATGCGCGCGGCAGGGGCAAGGTCCTTCATGATGTCCGGGGTTGCCACGGCAACGTCGAAGTTGCACTGTTTTGTTTTTAAAATTTCTCCGATAAGGTCTTTTCCTCCGACGAGATCAGCGCCAGCTTCCTTTGCTTCTCTCTCATGGGCACTCGTGGTAAACACCGCAATGCGTTTTGCTTTGCCGGTCTGGTGGGGGAGCAGCAGGGCAAGCCGCACGAGTTGGTCGGATTTTGTCGTGTTGATGCCAAGCCTCACATGGAGTTCCACCGACTCATCAAACTTGGCTTTGGGCAATGTCTGAAGCAGCGTCAGGGCTTCGGTAACGCTGTAGAGGCGGTTTTCAATTTTTGATTTGGCATTTTCGCTTGGCATAGGGCAGATCACTGAACGAATCAACACGAATCATGCGCAAATATTTATTCGTTTGAAATTAGCGGGATTGGGTCACTGATTGCCCCTCGTCATTCAGTAACAGTCAACCCGAGTGATTTTGCCGTTCCTTCCACCATCCGCATCGCTGATTCGATATCGGTCGTATTGAGATCCGGGAGCTTCCGCTCGGCAATGGTGCGAATATCTTTGCGCGCAACACTTCCTACTTTGTCTGTAGATTTCCCAGCCCCTTTCTGGACCCCTGCCGCTTTCTTGAGCAGCTCTGCCGTCGGAGGAGTTTTGAGGATGAAGTTAAACGAGCGATCTTCGTAGATGGTGATGACCACCGGAATGACATCGCCACCCAACGTCTTCGTCCGTTCGTTAAACTGCTTACAGAACTCCGCGATGGCGATTCCGTGCTGGCCCAACGCCGGCCCAATCGGGGGTGCTGGGTTGGCAGCTCCCGCAGGGATCTGGAGTTTGACAGTTGTTTTGATCTTCTTCGGCATATACGCGATACCAATATACGAATTCATGCGAATGATACCAATAATACTAATATGAGCGCGATACGATCGGAATTCGTATAATTTGTATTATTCGTATGTATTAGTATATTAGCATCGCGTCAAATCTTTTTGAGCTGCAGGAAGTCGAGCTCCACCGGGGTTTCCCGACCGAACATGGACACGAGCACTTTAACCTTCCCGCGCACTTCGTCAACCTCGGACACTTTCCCTTCGAAGTTCTTAAACGGTCCGTCGGTGATTTTTACCGCGTCGTTGACCGCGACGTCAATCTGGTACTTCGGCTCCTCGACCCCCATCCGCTTCATAATCCCTTTCACCTCATCGTCCGAGATCGGCACCGGCGTTGTTCCTGAACCAATGAAGCCGGTGACATTCGGAGTGTTACGGACGACGTACCACGAGTCGTCGGTGACGACCATTTCCACAAGCACGTAGCCTGGGAAGATTTTTTCCGTGACGATCCGGCGCTTTCCGTTCTTTATTTTGATTTTTTTTTCGGTGGGGATGAGGATGGTAAAGATTTTATCCTCCATGTCCATGGATTCGATGCGCTGTTTCAGATTGCGCTCCACGTTCTCCTCGTAGCCGGAGTACGTGTGCAGCACATACCACCGTCGGCCGAGGTTGAGGGTCTGTTTGGGCATAGAGCGATTAGACAAGCCGCAGCAACTGTTCCAAGAGGATATTGAATACGTAGTCCACACCGCCTAAGAAGAGCGCCATCGCTACCGACACGCCGATGACAATGCCGGTATGTCGCAGCGTCTCTTCTCGCGTGGGCCATTGCACTTTCGCAAGTTCGGCGCGGCTTTCTTTGAAGTATTGAATGATTTGATTTGCGATGGTCATAGCGCGATGCCGAA
>CAZNTM010000012.1:11237-18456 GCA_964576005.1 uncultured Gammaproteobacteria bacterium | reverse complement strand
ATAAGACAGCTGCTCTACCGTTGAGCTACGCATCCGTAAAATTTCGCGAATATAAACTCGGTGCTTTCGCCGCTAAGCTACTGGCCCTCTATCATTGCTTGCCCGCCAGAGCCCTTCGACAAGCTCAGGGCGTAAGGAGGGAGCTATGTGCTCGTGAGGGTATTGTATCAAAAACAACGCGCGTCTGCACGACGCACGTTGGGAGCCTTTCGGGGCCGCGTATGGCTCTGACACCTGTACGGTCCAAAACCTAACGACCCAAGAATTTCAAAAATTCTTCTTTTGTGGCTCCAAGAGTACGTAAGTTATTCATGATAATAAACGGAGGGAGCGCATCGTATTGCGGGACGATCAGCGGTCGTCGCAATCCGTTCTTCGTATACACTCGGTGGTCTCCCTTCATCCGTTTAAAAATACAACCGCATTCGAGCAGAAACGTATGGAATGTTCGCCAGTCAACGGCTCCGAAGTCCCCCATAGAGCTGCGTGCCCATCGGAACCTGGACGGATATGAGCGAATGCTCGACGACTTTCGGCGGCTCAAATTCATCCTTGTTTTTTGTCCAGCCCAAATCCCCAAGAACACTCTCAAGAGTCCCCATTTCTAAAAGTTCCTCGAAGAATGTCTCAACCGCTTCAGCAAACATCCGCCTCGCTTCTTGTTCGGTCTTTCCGGTTGAGGATAAATCCAACGCTGGGGTGTACGCCACAAATGACTCACCTTCGCGGAAAATAGTCACCGGCAAAGAATACGACATGGTGCGATCCATAGCAAACTCATACTAGCAGGGATCATGATAAAATGCAAGATTTTTCACTTGTCCGTCCAACAGCTCAATTCCCCTAGTTTCTTATCAATAGTGGGAGCTTTGTGCGGATTTCGGTGAGCACTTCCTCGGCGCTTAAACGGGCGGATGAGTGTGCCGTGTGAAAGACGCAGCTGCGGTGCGATCCAGCTGCAGAGGGCTGAAATTTTTCGACTAACGCTGCCACGGGGAAATGGCGGTTGGTCTGGATGCAGTGCCAAACCTTGCCGTCTTTTGATTCGCAGATCAAGAGTGCCAACTCTGCCTCTGGAGAAGAGGCAAGCAGATCGTCCATAAGGGGTGAGGCATCTTCGAGGCGCGTATCGGTGGCAATGAAATCCAGATGCGCAAGGGTAGTCCAGACAAGCTTTAGCTCTGGCTCGTGCTTTAACGCCTGCAGCGCCCTGCCCCAGAGCTTAAGCTGCGGCACGGTCTTTTGTCGGAAGAGGTGACGCATGATTTTTTCCCGATCAGCGCCAAGATGGACGAGTTTGCCGGCCCGTTCGAAGGTTTTGGGAGCAATGTTTGGCAGCGTAAAATTTTTCGTTGCCGCAACCATGCCAGCAAGGAGCGTCGTCGCAAGTTCCGCATCAAGGAATTCCCCTTCGAGCGCCTCGATGACCAAGAGCACGACCTCGCTCGTTGAGGCCGCGGTGAGATCTATAATGTTGATCGCGCCAAAGTGTTCGTTTTCTGCGCGGTGGTCAATGACGACGAGTGGGGTCGCAAAGAAGAGGGCGCGTTGGTCTTCGAAGAGCTGGCCAAGCCGTTCAAGATCGGGGCTGCCCACGATAAGGATGAGGTCGTATGGATAGGTACTCGTAACCCCAGCGAGGTGTTCTGGTCGGAGCTCACCGCGCTTTGGGGTGAGGTAGAGGGAGAGCTTCTTATCGTGAACCCGGTAGCTCAACGACTCGACCCCCTCGTGATCTTTAAGATCAACCGTGAGGACTCCGGTTGTTTTTGTGTCGAGTCGGGGGAGAATCGCGTTAAGGGGCAGGAAGGAAAGCGCTTTTGCTTCCTCCGGGGTAAAGGCAGCGCACGCAACCTCGACTGGCTTGCCGAGTTTGCGCAATACCTCGGCCAGACCGATACTTGCCGCAAGTGCGTCTCCGTCCCAATTCGCGCGTGTCGCAACTAGCGGCCGCTCGGAGCGCCGAATGAGTTCCTGGAGTTGTTGGGTCGGGGTATGGGACACAATGATTTCGGTAAAGCGCAGAATACAGGAGTATATCGAGGGTCTGGAAGAGCGTCAAGGGCCTGTCAACGGGAGAAGCGGGGGTTTGAAATAAAAAAATGCGGACAGCGCATGCCCGCGGTGCGGTTGGGAAGAATTCCGTGCCTGCTTATAGGGAAGGGGGTACAATGTCTTCGGCGATCGGAGAAATGGTTTGGGTGTTTTCGGTCGGTAGCATTGCGGCAGCCTCCGGCGGTTTGGAATCCTCTGTCAGGGCCGCGCGACGGGAAAGCCCGAGCCGGTGGTGGGCCGGATCAAGCGAGATCACCTTAAATTCCAAAACGTCTCCTATTTTGACCCCAAGCGAGGGATCGCTGGATTCAACCCCGGCGAATTCGGAGATATGGGCGAGCCCGTGGATTTCCGGATCAAGCTCGACGAACATCCCAAAGGAGTTAATCTTGAGGATTTTTCCGGTCACGCGTTGTCCGATGCGGTAGCGTTCGCCGACATGCTCCCACGGATCAGGGGAGAGTTGCTTTCTTGAAAGCGAGATTTTCCCCCCTTCAAGTCCGATAATCTTCACCTGAAAGACCTCCCCGGGTTTGACGATGTCGGCGGGGTTATCAATCCTCTGCCACGCGAGTTCCGAAATGTGGATGAGCCCCTCGAAGTTCTCTCCAAAACGCAGAAAGACTCCAAATGGGGTAATACCGCTCACCGTGCCCTCGACAATGTCCCCGACGTGGTAGGCCAAGAGACGATTTTCTTCGTGCTCGGCATTCACCCGTTTCTCGCTCACGATGAGCTTCTGTTCAGTTTCCTCAAGGTCAAGGACTTTGACGTCAAGCGCATTTCCGACAAAGGTGAGGAGCTTTTCGAGGATCTTCTGCTTATCGCCGCCGGGTATTCGCGGGTAGTGTTCGGTTGAGAGTTGGGAGACGGGCAGAAACCCTGCGACGCGCTCGAGTTCAATGAGCAGCCCGCCCTTGTTTGCGCCAACGACCTTCACCGCGATCGTTTCGCCGGTCTGTTGGAGTTTCTTCAATCGCTCCCACGCCTTCCGGTGCCCCGATGCCCGGAAGGAGAGCTCGGTGATCCCGAGTTCATTTTCCAGCTCAAGCACGGTTGCCTCGACCCGGTCTCCAACCGAGAGGTTGCTAAAGGTTCCGGATTCATCGGCGATCTCCTTGCCGCGGACGACCCCGGTGCGCATCCCATCAAGGTCAATGTAGATTTCATTGCGGCCAACCGAGATGACGGTGCCGCCGACGATTGCCCCGACCTTCGGGAGCTGGAGGAACGATGATTGTTTCATCACCTCGGTCATCGAGGTCGGCTCAACCATGGCGGTTTGGGCAGTGGCTGGCTCCGGGGATCCGGTAAGGGAGCGCTCAACGATGGTATCCATAGTATGGGAGAGTATAGCCGAAGACGCTGCCGATGACAAGGGTGTTTTGCCCCTTGTTTTCCCCATGAGTGGAGCGTATACTTACCCGTGCGGAGTAGCCGCTTTTTATGATTATTTCCTGGCATGGGTATTCTTGCATAAGCGTGGAAGGCAAGGGCAAGGGGACGGACGTGCTCCTTGATCCTTTTAGCCCCCAAGGCGGGGTGCTGAAGCGCGCTGGCGAGAGTATTGTGGTGATCACTATCCCCACCTCCGGAAGACCGGGCCGTGAGTCCTCTTCTCGCGAAGGCCAGCAGCGCGTGCTTGACCGTCCCGGAGAATACGACATTGGCGGGGTCGCGATACGCCTCTTGACTGCCGAGCGCGATCCTCTGCGTTTCATTGTGCTCGTCGTCCTTGATGGCATCATCCTCCTGCACTGTGCCGGCCTCTCGCGTCCGGTACCGCCGGCGTTGCTTGAGCAGCTCGAGCACGTTGATGTGCTGACCCTGCCAGTTGGCGGAGGCGATGGTTTGTCGGCAAAGGACGCCGCAGCCCTTGCCCGGGAACTCGAGCCGCGACTCGTGATCCCGTTGCGGTATCGGACGAGTGCGCATCACGATTCGTCGCTTCAACCCCTTGATCCGTTTCTGAAAGAAATCGCCGCTGCGTCTCCGGCGCCAGAAAAGCGCGCGAAGATATCAAAAGAGGACCTCCGTGATTCCCAACTGCGTTTGCTCATCCTCGATGACGCGTAAGCCACTCGTATGGCGCTTCGGTATCACAGTCGGGTCGCACTTGCCACCGTGCTCATCGTGGCAGTGGCTGCGGTGATTGCGGCTCTCTGGGTCGTGTCGGTATTTCGGACCGTGCGGCTGACAACGCTTCCGCCGGTAAAAAATGTCCTTGTCGGCCTCCCACCGTCAACGGTTCCCGATGCTCTGTTACGACTGAAGCGTATGCTTGAGGCAGGCATGAACTCCCCACGCCCATGAAAAAAGCTTCTTCTGCTCCTGTCGGAGCAATGACAACAACGATCCTTCCGCGGCCACTCACCGAAGAGGTGGCGGAGAGCTACCTTGACTACGCGATGAGTGTCATCGTGAGCCGGGCGCTCCCGGATGTCCGGGATGGGTTAAAGCCGGTGCACCGGAGGGTGCTTTACGCGATGTGGCGGATGGGCCTGACTGCCGACGCGAAGTTTCGGAAGTCCGCGAACGTCATCGGGGAAGTGCTCGGGAAGTACCATCCGCACGGGGATGTTGCCGCGTACGACGCGCTCGTGCGCATGGCGCAGGATTTTTCCCTGCGCACTCCGCTCGTCACCGGGCAGGGAAATTTTGGCAGCGTTGATGGGGACGCCGCGGCGGCATACCGATATACCGAGGTAAAACTCGCGCGCGTCAGCCACGAGCTCTTGGAGGACCTTGATAAAGCGACAGTGCAGTTCGTCCCGAACTATGACGGCGCTCACGAGGAACCGAAAGTGCTGCCGGCGCGACTGCCAAACCTGCTCTTAAACGGGAGCATGGGGATCGCGGTTGGCATGGCAACGAACATCCCGCCGCATAACCTCGGGGAGCTCTGCGATACCATTGTTGCGGTCCTCGATGATCCTGACTGCGCGGTGGAGGAGCTCGCGAAGATTTTACGCGCTCCTGATTTCCCGACTGCCGGGCTTGTCTTTGATCCCAAGGCGATTGCCTCGGCCTACGCGACCGGCCGCGGGTCTGTCGTCATTCGCGCAAAAACCGAGATTGATGAGGCTGCGGGCGTCTCGCGCATCATCGTGAGCGAACTGCCCTACCAAGTGAACAAGGCAGAACTCATCGCTCATATCGCCGATCTCGTCCGGGAAAAGAAGCTCGACGGCATCCGCGACCTTCGCGATGAAAGCAACAAAGAAGGGATCCGGGTGGTCATTGAGCTCAAGCGCGACGCCTACCCGAAGAAGGTATTAAACCAGCTTTTTCACCGGACCGCGCTGCAGACCACCTTCCATTTTAACATGTTGGCGCTCGTGGATGGCGTCCAGCCGAGGGTGTTAAACCTCAAGGGAATCATTGATGCGTACGTCGCGCACCGTCGCGAGGTGATCACGCGCAAGACGCAGTTTGACCTTGACCGCGCGACCGAGCGCGCCCACATCTTGGAGGGGTTGGTCATGGCGCTTGAAGACATTGACCGGATCATCGCGACAATCAAGAAGTCGAAGGATCGCGCAGATGCAAAAACGAACCTCATCGCAAGATTTAAACTTTCCGAGCGTCAAGCCGAAGCGATCTTGGAGATGAAACTCCAGCAGCTCGCCGGGCTTGAGCGATTGAAAGTGCAAGAGGAGCTCAAAGAGAAGAAAAAGCTCATCGCAGAACTCAAGGACATCCTCGCGCACCCGAAGCGCGTGATCGGGATCATCAGAAGCGAGGTGGAGCAGTTGAAAAAACAGTACGCGAGCCCGCGTCGGACCGCGGTGGTGAATCATGCGGTGGACTCGTTTAGTGAAGAAGACCTCATTGCGAACGTGCCGACGATGGTCTTAATGACTCGCGATGGCTACATCAAACGCGTCGCACCAGAGCAGTTTAAAACTCAAGGCCGCGGCGGCAAAGGGGTGGTGGGGCTTACGACAAAAGAGGAGGATACGGTCGAACAGTTCTTTGCGACGACGACCCATTCGATGCTTTTGTTTTTCACCACGCGCGGCCGGGTATTTGCCTTGAAAGCCCACGAGATTCCCGAAGGCTCCCGACAGGCTCGGGGGAGCTCCATCGCAAATTTCCTCCAGTTAGGACAGGATGAAAAAGTTTCGGCCGTGCTTTCCAGTGACGATCTTGGCAAAGAGGACAAGTATTTCCTCATGGTGACGCGTCTCGGGACCATGAAGAAGGTGGAGCGTGCCGCCTTTGATCATGTCCGGCGTTCCGGACTCATTGCTATCTCCCTTGCGCCAAACGACGTGCTCGAGTGGGTGAAGCCGACCACCGGGGGTATGGACGTTGTGCTTGTGTCAGAGCAGGGGCAGTCCATCCGTTTCCGCGAGCGTGACGTGCGCGCCATGGGCCGCGTGGCGCGCGGGGTGCGGGCGATGAAACTTAAAGGGAAGGATACCATCGTGGGAATGGACGTGATGGAATCGAAAGTTGCGGGCACGCTTGACGTGTTGGTGGTAACGACGAAGGGGTTTGGCAAACGCACGCCGCTTACCGCCTACAAGGTCCAGCGTCGCGGGGGATCAGGAATTAAGACCGCGAAGTGTACAGAGAAAACCGGTGCAATTATTGCCGGCCTCGTCGTTGCCGGCGGCAAAGCCGTGGAGGGAGATCTTGTCGTTGTCTCGGCAAAGGGGCAAGTGATCCGTTTGCCGCTCGCTTCGATCGCGCGGCTCGGACGGGCAACGCAGGGCGTGCGGGTGATGCGCTTCAAAGAAGAAGGGGATAGTGTCGCCTCGGTGACGTTGATTTAGCTTGAGGGGCCTGCGAAAATCTCTCCCGTCCGCTACGCTTCGTGACAAACGGCTGCGGCAAGTTTGTTTGGACGCAAAAATCGTAACTCGTCGTTCGCCCTTCTTCACTGTCATCCTGAGCCAAGTCGAAGGATCTCCGGGCCGAAGGGCTCACGTCCTCGAACAGCACTCTTTTGCTACAAACTTGCTCGCATCCTGGGTCACTGCGCTATTGCGGAGCGTGAGAGATTTTCTTCGGCATCCCTAGCTCGTATTGAAATCAACGTCACCTCAGCGTGGGGGTGAGAAAATTTTGAGAATTGTCAACGGTAAAGAGCTTCTGCTATACTCAATTTGAATTTCGGTATTCGCGCATTGTTTCGGATTTAGAGATTAGGAATTAG
>CAZNTM010000012.1:0-11137 GCA_964576005.1 uncultured Gammaproteobacteria bacterium | reverse complement strand
TCAATTTGAATTTCGGTATTCGCGCATTGTTTCGGATTTAGAGATTAGGAATTAGGATTTAAAGGAATTAACCCCCTCAATCCCCCTTAACGTAAGGGGGAAGAGAAGGAGTAGTTCACTCGTATGGGTCTTCCCGGGCATCGCAGGACGAGTTCGCATAAACGACGGAGAGCCTCGCATTTTGCGCTCTCAAGGACGCCGCTGGGCAAATGCAGCCATTGCGGCAGGCCGATCCCGACGCACGTCGCTTGTCCGTCCTGTGGGTACTATAAGGGCCGTCTTGTGGTACGTCTGCGCACCACAAGAAAGTCCCGAATGTCAAAATCCAAATGACAAATCAAATCCAAAGTCCAAGCTGTCTCGGCCCGTTGAATCATTTGATATTGATTTGGCATTTGAGCTTTGGAATTTGAATTTTAATTTCTGTGTCCAACCGTCACCTCGCGCGCACGTTGGTCATGCAATCACTTCACGAGTGGGACTTCCGCAAGCAGCCTCTGGAGGAGCTCCCAAGCATCGCCAGTTACGCGCGCGAGCAGTTGGCGCCTGACTTTAACGATGACGGATTTGTCGAGGAGACGCTTGCCGGGATCGCGGAGCACCAGAGCGAGATTGATGACCGCATTGTCCGCTACGCCCCGGAGTGGCCGTTGGAACAGATCACGACGGTGGATCGGGTCATTTTGCGCCTTGGTATTTATGAGCTTTTGTTCGTGCCGGATATTCCAGCAAAGGTTTCGATCAACGAGGCGGTTGAGCTCGCAAAGACCTTTGGGGGCGAATCCTCGGGCCGCTTCGTCAACGGGGTGCTTGGCGCCATTTATAGCGATGAGTTAGCGCAGGGGAGGATCAAGGCCATTGATCTTGCCCCAGAAGGGAAGAAGAAGAAGGCTGAAGGATGAAGGCAGAAGTATGAAAGACGTGACGTTACTTGCCAAATCGTTTGGGGTGAAGTTCAAGGAGATCTCATTGCTCCAGCAGGCGCTTACCCACCGTTCGTATCTGAACGAGCATCCGAATAGCAAGCTCGGACAGAACGAGCGATTGGAGTTCCTTGGAGACGCGGTGCTCGAGCTTGCGGTGACGGAGCACCTCTATCGGGCGTTCCCCGAGTCTCCCGAAGGGGTGCTCACGAATTTGCGCGCGGCGCTCGTCAACGCGAAGATGCTCTCGGAAGTTTCCCGGCGTCTTGACGTCGAGGAGTACCTTGCGCTCTCAAAGGGGGAAGCGCGCGACGCCAAGGGCAAGGCGCGGCAGTTTATTCTCGCCAACGCCTTTGAGGCGATCGTGGGCGCGATGTATCTTGATCAGGGAATGGAATCTGCGGTCGGGTTTATCGGCCGCGTCCTGCTTCCCGAGTTGCCAAGGATCTTTAGCGAGCAGCTTTACCTCGACCCGAAGAGTCGCTTTCAAGAAGAGGCGCAGGATCGCGTTGGCATCACTCCGGTCTATAAGGTACTCGAAGAGTCCGGACCCGATCACGCAAAACTGTTTGTCGTCGGCATCTACCTTGGCAGCGAGCAGGTGGCAACTGGTCGCGGCAGCAGCAAACAGGAAGCGCAGCTTGCCGCTGCGGGAAAGGCGCTGAAAAAGAAAGCGTGGTAGCCGTAACGGGATATGAGCACACTCAACGACCTGTTAAAGTACGCAATGAGTCAGCACGCTTCGGATTTACATTTGGGCGTGGGCCGGCCGCCGGTGATCCGCGTGGATGATACGCTCCGGGACATCCCCTCGGAGCCGCCGCTGAACCCAAAGCGCATCGAGGAGCTCGTGTTGCCGATTATTACCGCCAAACAGCGCGAGGAATTCATCAAAAAGCGCGACTTGGATTTTTCTTACGCCATTGCGGGGCTCACGCGCTTTCGAATCAATCTCCACTTTGAGCGCGAGAGCATGGGATTTGTCGCGCGGATCATCCCGTCAACGCTGCCGACCATGGAAGAGATCGGCATGCCGCCGGTGGTCTACCGGATGCTCAAAGAGACGCGCGGGCTCATTTTGCTCACTGGGCCGGCTGGCACTGGCAAGTCTACGTCGTTGGCTGCCATGATTAACTACCTCAACGAAGAGCGCGCGCAGCACATTGTCACCCTCGAGGATCCGATCGAGTTCATCTATACCTCGAAACGCTGCCTCATCCGGCAGCGCGAATTGGGCGTTGACATGATCTCGTTTGAAGAGGGCCTGAAGCACGTCCTCCGGCAAGATCCGGACATCGTCGTCATCGGAGAGATGCGCGACCTTGAGACCATTGCCACTGCCATCACCGTCGCCGAGACCGGCCACCTCGTGTTTGGGACCCTGCACACCTTTAATGCCTCCCAGACCGTGGACCGGATCATTGACAGTTTCCCGGATTACCAGCAGTCCCAGATCCGCACGCAGATCTCCATGACCCTCATTGGCATCATCGCCCAGAAGTTGCTGCCGAAGCGCGGCGGAGGTCGGGTGGCTGCGCGCGAAGTGCTGCTCAATTCCAACGCCGTGGCAAACCTCGTGCGGGAAAATAAAATCTCCCAGATCCAGAGCGTCATCCAGATGAGCGCAGCCGAAGGGATGTTTACGATGGACCAAGACATCGCGCGGCTCTACCGCGAGGGGCTCATCAGCCGCGAGACAGCAGAAAGCCATGTGATGCACAAAGACGTCTTAGAGAAAATTTAACCTTCATGGTTGAACGTGCCTGCATTGACAGCCTTCGCGTTTTTTCAGGGCTCGACGACGTCGAGCAAGAAGCGGTTGCGCGTTTGGCGATCCGACACGAGTACGTGAGCGGCGATGTCCTCTTTCACGCTGGCGATCCGCGCGACACGTTTTACGTCATTGAGCGCGGGGATATCCGATTGGTAAGTTCGTTTTACGGCAGAGAACAGACGATTGTTGTCTATCATACCGGAGCGTTTATCGCGTTGCCGGCAACTTTTGCTGATCGGACGAGCCACCGGAGCACCGCGGAGGTCGTCAGTGTCTCTGGAGTCATGCTGGAAATAAGTCATGTCGCTTGGGAGGGGCTGGTACAGGAGCATCCGGCGATTGTCGGCAACCTCTTGCGCACTGCGGCAGCGACGCTTGATGACCGTTTGGTCTATGCGAACCGCAAGCTTTTCACGCTCTATGCCGTGAGTCGGATTCTTCGCGTTGCGAAAAACATCGAGCGCGCTGCGCATGACATTTTGCCTGTGGCGCTGTCGGCAACGTCGGCCGAGCGCGGCCTTGTGGTGACAAAAGACGCCGTGCTCAAGCGTCTCGTCTCAAACGCCGTTTTAGGTTACGAGCAGCCCGAACGGATCACCGCATGGGCCGGGCGTTTTGAGACTGATGCGTATGTGGGCGCGGTGGTTTCCAGTCGCGAGTCGCGGATCGTGACAACCCCGCCGCCGAAGTTCTCGCCGCCCTATGCGACTGCTTCCATGCTGCTCGTGCCGCTGGTCATCGCAACGCAGTGCATTGGCGCGCTCGTCCTTGCCGATCGCAGCGTTGGCCGCTCCTTTGCGCAAAACTCACTCATGCTCGTTGAGACGATTGCCCAGCAGGTAGCAGACGCGTTTGAGCGCGGGCGTTTAACTCTTGAGCAGGAAGAAGCAGTAAAATTTCGTCGTACCTACATTGCGCCCTACAGTGCGTGAGCCAAAATTCGCCGTTGCCATTTATTCTTAAACGGCCTACAATGGCGATACTTTTTGCGCCCGTAGCTCAATGGATAGAGCGCCTGGCTTCGGACCAGGAGGTTGGGGGTTCGAGTCCTCCCGGGCGTATGAACAGTTATCTTTCGGCTGTGGTCTCTTCGGCAGCGTTGTGGTATACTCATTGGGAAGAGTTAATGAAGTATACACCAATGGGTTCGCTTCCTTTTCCGCAGTGGCGATATCGCCAGTTACACACGCTCGCAGAAGGCCTGCGCAAAAAGGGGTTAAGCTACAAGGAGATTCGTCGGAGCGTTCCAGTTTCGAAGGCGACGCTAAGTGCATGGTGCCGCGATATCCCCCTCACAAAAAAACAGATTGCCCGGCTTGGCGCGCGGTACGATACGCAGTTGCGAGGAGCAAAGGCGAACCAGCGCAAAAGTGCAGAGCGCAAACAGGCAACGCGTAGCCAAGCCATTACCGAGGTGCCACGGTTGACGAGCGATGCGATGAAAGTTGTAGGGGCAATGATGTATTGGGCAGAAGGGAGTAAAAATAGCGGCACGGCAATCGCGAATTCCGATCCTACTTTCGTCGTTTTTTTTGTCCACTGGCTCAAGCAGGTTTTGAATCGGTCGCCAGAGAATCTCACCGCTCATCTTCATCTTCACCGTGGACAAAACGAGAGCAAAGAAAAGAATTTTTGGTCAAAGCTCACGGGTATCCCACTTCGCAATTTCCGGAAGACATTCTACAAGCCACAAGGAACAGGACACCGGAAAAATATCTTGTACCATGGGACAATCCGCGTGAGCGTCTGTGGCGTAGGCGTTGAGTTGCTCCGACATCGTATTCTGGGGTGGGCTGAAGGAGTTGCTCGACAGCTTGTACCAGAGAAGGTAATTCAGATACACTACCGTGGTCGAGTGGGCCGCTAGCTCAATTGGTAGTAGCAAGTCCCTCTTAAGGACAAGGTTCCGGGTTCGAGTCCCGGGCGGCCCAAAATTGAATAAAAGATCGCCACCAATCCGGTGGCGATTGTTTATTCAATTTTATTAAAGTCGAACTTCTGTCGTGGTGGAGACTTTTCTTTTTTTGAGAATTATAGTAGGGTCGTTTCGTTGTCAGTTGTCGGTGGAGCGTCGAAATGTGCGCCCTCCGCCGTGAACCTTAACAACGGGAGGAAAGGAATGGCGAAGAAATCTCCAGTGAAGCGTGCGGTGGCGCCGGTGCCGCAGAGTCGAGACGAAGCCGCGGATTTCGTTCGCGGCATGGGGCAGGAGAGCCGGGCGATCGAGCAGATCAAAGCAGCGCTCAACGAGCAGACCGAGCGCTTGCAGGCGGCGGCCATGGAGCGGATCAAGCCCCATGTCCAGAAGCGCGACCAGTACCTCGAGGGCGTCTACGCCTATGCACAGGCGAATCGCGCAGAGCTCACCGAGGACGAGAAGCGCAAGAGTGTGGACGTGGCGACCGGCGTGTTCGGCTGGCGCTGGACTCCGCCGAAGGTCGCATTCAAGGATGAGGAGAAGGTCATCGCGGCGTGCAAAGCGCTCGGTCACCCGGAGTTCGTGCGGGTCAAGGAGGAAGTGGCCAAGGACAAGATGCTCGCCGATATCGAGGTGGCAAGGAGCATCAAGGGGGTGACCATCGAGCAGAAAGAGGAGTTCTACGTCAAGCCCGCCGAGATGGACGTGGAAGTCTCCGCCAAGGTCGAGAAGCTCAAGAAGGCAGTGGCGGCGTAGTCGGACATCGGCAGATGACAAGAACCCCCCGGGAACAGCGGGTTTTCCGGGGGTGGTTTTATTTCTTGATTCTACACGTCCACTCGTTCGAAGATTCTCTGCCACGAGGCCGGAGCGCCGTCATGGTCCGTTTCAAGCAGCATCGCGTTGACCGTTACTGCCCCGCGTTCTGGAGCATCATGCATGGCTTTTGATGGAGTCTGGGTGAGAAACATCTGGATGACGGATTCCTTGTCTGCGCCGATCACCGAGTCAACAAGGCCGGTCATGCCCACATCGGTGATGTAGGCTGTTCCCTTCGGCAAGATCATCGCATCTGCAGTTGGCACGTGCGTGTGCGTGCCGTAGACACACGTCACTCGTCCGTCCAGATAGTGTCCCAACGCGACTTTCTCGCTCGTGGCTTCAGCATGAAAATCCACCACCACAATTGATCGAGGCTTAGCCTCGATCAATGAGGCAAGGAGCGCATCGGCGGCGCGAAAAGGACAGTCGGCGGATTCTCGGAAAAAGACGCGGCCGAGAAGGTTGATGATGATTACTGGCGTGCCGTTGACGTCGAGCGTTTTCATCCCAACGCCGGGATTATTCGGCGGATAGTTTGCAGGCCGGAGGATATTCTGTGTCGGGTCTTCGAGGAGTCTCCGACTGTCCTTATCCCAGATATGGTTGCCCGAGGTAAAGCAGTCCACGTCTGCCGCGCGCAGTTCGGCAAGCGTTTTATCGGTGGCGCCAGTGCCGTGGGCGAGGTTCTCCACATTAGCCAACACAAAATCCGGGCAGTATTCTCTTTTCCATTTTGGCAGTACTGCCGCCAACGCCTTCCGACCCGGTTTTGCCACAACGTCGCCAAAGATGAGGATGCGCATGGGTGGGAAATTAGTAATTAGTAACTAGTAATTAGTCGTGCTGTTTCTCGTTCTGCTCTCGCGTTGTCTTTATGTATGTGTTTAATTGTAGATGTAATCTCTGGAGTTTTTCGTGGATGGATCTGAAGACGTCGACTGGGATTTTCTCTCGTTCATGCATGAGTTCAGTCCAGTGTAATGATTCAAGAAGTGACCCGCGGGCATTGTAGTTGAATTTATTTTTGTCGAGGTAGTGGTACCGACCAAATCCCTCCGCGATGTTTGCCCCCACCGAATCGATCGCCGTGATCCACTGGTCACCCATAGTTTTCTTCGTCTGCCAGTCCAACTGTTGATATATGAACCAGGATTCTCTACTGATTTCTCGTGCCAGCTCGTATAGGTTGAGATCGTGAAGTTCCATGGCAAAATTACCAATTACCAGTTACTAATTTCCTCACTATCTCGCATACTCCACAAATCGGCTGTCGCGGATGACCGTGACCTTCACCTCACCGGGAAACTGGAGCTCGGCAGAGATTTTTCTCGCGCACTCTTGCGCAAGTTTGAGCGCCCCATAGTCGTCTACTTTACTCGGCGTCACAAAGAGTCGAATCTCCCGACCGGCTTGGATCGCGTAGCACTTTTCCACCCCTTCAAACGAGTTTGCGATTGCTTCGAGTTCCTCAAGTCGCTTCACGTACTGCTCAAACGAGTCCCGTCGCGCGCCCGGACGTGCTGCAGAAATGGCGTCCGCGACCTTCGTGAGCACCCCTTCAATGGTCTTTGGGTGATCTTCATGGTGCGAGATCGTGTGCGAGGCAATCTCTTCCGGAAAGCCAAATTTCTTGAGGATCTGATGCCCAATCTCAAGGTGGGTTCCCGGAATGTCGTGGTCCACGGCTTTGCCGATGTCATGGAACAACCCTCCCTTTTTACAGGCCGCGACATTCGCCCCGATTTCCTGTGCGAGCATTCCGGAGATTTGTGCCACCTCGATGGAGTGCAGCAGCACATTTTGCCCGTAGCTCGTGCGGAATTTGAGCCTGCCTAAAATCTGCACGAGCTTCGGATCAATGCCAGTGATCCCCACTTGGTAGAGCGCCTCTTCCCCAGCCTTTTTCATTTCCGTCGCGATCTCCTTCTTCGCCTCCTCAACCGCTTCTTCAATGCGCGCCGGCTGGATGCGGCCGTCGGCAATGAGCCGCTCCAAGGCCCGTTTTGCCACGTGCCGGCGGACAAGCGAGAACCCAGAAATCGTGATGGAAAGCGGGGTCTCGTCCACGATGATTTCAGTACCCGTTTGCAGTTCAATGGCCTTGATGTTCCGCCCTTCCCGGCCGATGATCCGGCCTTTCATGTCTTCAGATGGCAGGCTGACCGCGGTTGTCGTGAGCTCCGCAACCTGTGAGCTTGCGTAGCGTTCAATAGCGCCCGCGACTAACGCGCGCGCTTTTGTCTCATACTCCTCGACGCTTGCTTTCTCAAGGGTATGGACGCGGTTGATGATATCCTCCTTCACTTGGCTTTCGGTATACGTGAGCAGGTGCTGCTTTGCTTCTTCCTGCGATAATTGGGCGACGCGCTCGAGTTTCGCAAGCTGCTGTTTTTTAATTTCCGCGATTTCCTCGCGGGATTTCTCCAATTTTTCTTTTTCGCGCGTCAACTCCCCCCCTCGTTTTTCAAGATCGAGGAGTTTCTGGTCAAAAAGCGACTCGCGCTTTTCGATGCGCTGTCGCTGTTCGTCAAGGTCTTTTCTGGTTTTTGCTTCCTCGCGCTTTGCCGCCTCGATGGTCTCGAGCGCTTTGTCTTTTGCCGCAAGGAGGAGTTCTTTCTCTTTGGTTTTTGCGCCATTAAGCAGCTCTTGCGCGCGTCGTTCGGCGCTGGTCGCGCGCGTTTTCGCGAGATTCTGGCGAATGAGATAACCGGCTGCCCCTCCGAGCAGCAGTCCGAGCATGATGGAGAGAAGGGTGGTGGGTTCCATAGAGATTCACTCCCAAACCCGCCGCAGGTGGAATATGCATCGCAGTGCTTGCCAAATTCGCTTGTCGGCTTGTCATATTTCGCTTCCGCGGGGTTTGAGAGAATTTCACAAATGAAGTTACCGCCGCAGTATATCGCAAAAGATAAAAAGAAGCAACCGCTATAAAATAAAGGCGGGGAGGCGGCGCTGATGATGCTCATCAGGCCTCCTCCCCATAATCCCTCCCGCTTCGGCTACGCGCTCGGCTGCGCGTCCTCGGGTCGCGGAGCCCCTTGCGCGATCCTCTCGAGCGTCTGTGGGTTGAGGGCGAGCTGGCGTCGCCCGCTTCCATTGACGAGCTCGTGGACGCTCTCGGCCGTGACCAGAACGAGTTCGAGCTTGCCCTGTTGGCGCCTCTTCACCGGCAGTCGCACTTCGGCGCCCAGCTCGATGAGATCCTTGAGGATGGCCTCAAGGTCGGAGATGCACACCCCGCGCCTCGGGCTTTCCCGGCGCCCGTTCCCGTCCTCGGACACACTGTAGCAGCACGCCATTGTCTGTTCCCTCCTTAAGAGGTCGCTCCGATTTCCGCTGCTGCGGCGATCGGGGCGACGGTCGTGGTTTCAGGTTCTCGGTGCTTCAGATGCTGCGTAAAGCCGATCGGTGATCCCGGCGCTGCCTCTGGGAAGGTTTCGGCTGCCGATCCTCCCCGGATGCCGATTTCCATAAATCGGTTGTCCTTAAGGCCAGAGCTGCCGCGGTGATAGAGGTGAATCTCGCCCACGTTGGCATCGAACAGCCCTTGGGTGACCCGCATCGTGCGCATGATGTTTCCGATCAAGACGGTCACGATCGGCGCCACGCACTCACGCTGCCGGATCGTTGTCTTGATGTTGCCGAAGGAGTCAATGTAGCCCACGCAATGACCGACCCCCGGCACGGGTGAGAGTCCCACTGATTCGAGTCGGGGCGGGGTTTCACTCAAGAGCTTCGCGATCACCTTGGGGTAGATGTCCCGGCTCCGGAACTGCCCGGGTTCTCCCTTGGAGAACGGCGTCGTGTCGATGTGCTCGAGCGAGGTCAGGATTCCGAGAAGCTTGGCGATTCCGAAGATCCCCAAGCCCGGTCCGATGATCCGGACGGAGTTCGTGAGCGTCCCGAGGTAACAGGGAGCCCCGTCTCCGTTGGAGACAGGCTCGCTCGTATGCGACCGCGGGTCTACGTTCACAAGCACGATCACCCGGAACCCTTCGCCCTCTGGAGCGGAAAGCCCCAACTGCGCCGCGACGAACGCTGCCTCCATGACGTTGAAGGCTTCCACTGCTGTGCGGGTTACCTTCATGATGCCGGCAGTGAGCAGGAGCCGGCCTTCGACCTCGCTAAAGGCAAGGTCGCCGGCATTGCGCTGCTTGCCGCCGAAGTCGGCGACGAGATGCACGATCCGCGAGGTCATCGGTCGTCCTCCCTTCGGAAAAACCAACACTCCTTCCACCGAAGCAGAAGGAGTGCGTCAAAAACACGCTTTACCACCTTGGATGCCTTCCATCCTTATGGTATCCTTCCGACCTTCGGTCAGAGGCTGGTTTCGCACTACGTCTGTTGTTAAAGGTAGTTCTCGATCCGACTCGAACAATATGGTTCGACAAGCTCACCACATATATTCTTCGAGCCAAGTCGAGAAGTACCTAAAACAACTCCGCTTTGCGGGCGCTTCATTGGGCCAGAACCCTCAAGCGCGCTCTTGATACGATAAAGAATGGAAAGAACAATCTTGCGGTTAGCTTACTCTCGCGTTTTTTTCTTGTCAACTCCACTGCCAATCACCTTGTCCACAATGCCATAGCTAATCGCTTCTTCCGGGTTCATGTAATAGTCGCGGTCCGTGTCTTGTTCGATTTTTTTCAGGGGTTGGCCGGTGTGCTTCGCGAGGATCTCGTTTAATCGGTCGCGGATTTTGATGATCCGTTCGGCGCGGATCTTCACATCAATGGCTTGTCCTTCGGCTCCGCCCATGACTTGGTGAATGAGGATTTCGGCATTCGGCAGGGACAACCTTTTTCCTTTGGTTCCGGAAGCCAAGAGCACTGCGCCCATGGAGGCCGCAATCCCCACACAGATCGTGACCACATCCGGCTGGATGTACTGCATGGTGTCATAGATCGCCATGCCGGCCGTGACCGAGCCTCCGGGCGAGTTGACGTAGAGCTTAATGTCTTTGCTCTTATCTTCGCTTTCAAGAAAGAGCATTTGCGCGATGATGGTGTTCGCAACGCCGTCGTCAATAGCATCGCCGAGGAAAATGATCCGGTCTTTGAGCAACCGCGAGTAAATATCATACGCGCGCTCGCCAAAGGTGGATTTTTCAATTACCGTCGGTACCAGATACATATACACGATGCAAATATACTAATGACATACTAATAATACAAATTATACGAATTTACTGCGGGCGTCGGTGTCAATGCGAACGACGCGCAGCGGCTTGAGAAATTGATTCTGAAAATTCACGAGCAGCCCAAGTCTTTTTTGTAGCGATTGTAAGTACCGCTGGAGTTGGTAATAATCTTCTTTTACGAGAAGTCGTTTTGCTTTTATCTCGACGACAATCTTCTCGTCAATAATGAAATCTACTTGGTTCCCAGATCCACCGACACGGTATTCCCTCGCATACGCAACATTGAGTTCTCGGAGCCGACGTTCTATGGAATCGCCGTACTGTCTTTCACGGCAGAACCTACCAAGTTCGTTGTGCGCTGCGAAGAATATGCCAGTGAGAAGGTAGGAAAGTTCTGGGAAAATAACCTTCCCTTGGGTGTGCCGACCAGTCACCTCACCCACATTAGTATTATTAGTATCATTGGTATGCATTCGTATATTAGCATCGTGTATATCCTACATCTTCTTGACAAAAAAGGCAAGTTTTGCTATGATGGCGAGTCCCTAAAAATAGGGATT
>CAZNTM010000011.1:0-18767 GCA_964576005.1 uncultured Gammaproteobacteria bacterium | reverse complement strand
CTGCTGGCATCCTCTGGCCACTTAATGGTACATTGCTTAATCCCATTCTTGCCGGGGCTGCGATGGCGGCAAGCTCGGTCTCGGTGGTTTTCAATTCCCTTCGTCTGAAACGATTCACGCACGATTTATCTCATTATTAACAGTAACGCGCAGCGATTATGAATACTCAAGCCGCACAGTGGATTTTAAAAATTGCCGTTGCCGGAGAGTTTATCGGGCACGGAATGTTTGCCCTCCAAGGGAAGGAGGGATGGTTTAAATATTTCTATGCGGTCGGCATCACCGGCGATGAGACGATCAAATCGCTGCTGTTGCTCGTCGGCGCCCTCGACATCGCCTTGGCGCTGCTTATTCTGCTCAAGCCCGTCCGTCTGGCACTGCTCTGGATGGCTCTCTGGGGACTGTGGACCGCGATGATCCGCTGGCCGGTAGGTCCAGACCCGGTGTGGGATTTTGTCGAGCGCTGGGCAAACTGGGGCGCACCGTTGGCGCTGCTTCTGCTGCGAGGCTGGCCGAAAACTCCAAAAGAATGGTTGAGGTAACCACCACGGCTCTTCGACGACGTGAATTGATGCAACACATTGGCTCCGGGGTCATGCTCCTGCTCGGAGGCGATTCGTCGTTTTTCTATCTTACCGGAATCAAGAATCCAAAGAGCGCGGTCGTGCTGTCAAACACGAAACCGCGCTTTATCTTGTTTATTGAAAAACGAGACGCCGCGCGTGAACGTTGGACCGGCCCAATGCTTGACCGCTCCAAAGCGAAGCGGTGCTACCGCGCCGACGCAGTCTATCTGCTCGAGGAACTTGAAGCGCAGTGTAAAAAAATCTTTGGAGCGCACCACGAAGTGTTCTATCCTTTTGAGTCAGAAACGGCGCAAACTCTTGTGCAGAAAACGATCCGCAGTCTCCATCGCGAGGTGCGGGGAGGAACGGTCGCGCCAACCCAGTTGAAAGATGCGTCGGAAATCATCGCAGAGATGCGACTGCGCAAAACTCGCGAGGAACTCGCGGCAATGCGCAAAGCGCAAGCAATCACTGCCGAAGGATTCCGCGCTGCGCTCACTGCAGTGAAACCAAACAGATATGAGTACGAAGTCCTCGCAGAGCTGAACGCGGCGTTCACTCGCCGGGGAGTGATCAGCCCTGCCTATCCGCCAATCGTCTGCTCCGGGCCAAAAACGTGTACCCTCCATTGCCCGACATACGACCGCAAACTCCGCGCCGGAGACTTGCTTTTGCTTGACGCCGGCGCCCAGTGGGACGGCTATTGCGCAGATGTTACGCGCACGGTTCCGGTTTCCGGGAAATTTACCAGGGCCCAACGGCTCATGTATGACATTGTGCTGGAAGCGCAAGAAACGGTGATCACAAAAGTTCTGCCCGGCACGCGGTTTGACGAGCTCGAGATCACTGCGCGACAAATGCTTTTCGAAGGACTGCGAGAAAACAAAGTTTTACTCCCCGAGCGAAGTCGAGGGGCTACCGATATCAACGACTTCTTCCCCCACAAAATCGGCCACTGGCTGGGACTGGACGTGCACGACGTGGGCAGCTACCGCGATCCGTCCGGAGACGGCTGGAGGAAACTTGAACCCGGTATGATGCTGACGGTTGAGCCGGGCCTCTACTTTCCGACTGGCACCCCCGGTGTGGCGCGCGAATTCCTCGGTATCGGCATTCGCATCGAGGATGATCTGCTCGTCACTCGCACTAGCCACGACATCCTCTCAAAAGCAATACCAAAAAAGCCGCCCGATCTCGAGCGGCTGCGCCGGAGCTCTGCGAGGAGATTTCACGCCGCTTCCTGATCCTCCCAGAGTGCTCCTCTACTTTCATCTAACTCTTTCAACCGCTTGCCCAAGCGGGCGACTTCCTCGAGCTTTCCGGCTTGATTGGCTTTTTCCATCCGGGCGACGAGGTCGGCACGTAATTTTTTACTCCCCTGCTCAAGAGACAGTCGCTCGTCTTTTGGAAGCGGCGGACGTTCAAATGATGAGGATCCCCAATGCTCTCGTTGCATAGTATAGATACGGTTAGGCTTGATTATAGTGCCATTGTACTATACGATTGGAAAAAGTAAATGGCTTGCCCTGCGAAGCTTCAGCGAAGTAGGGCGCGTATAGCTCAGTGGTAGAGCGTCTGCTCGACACGCAGAAGGCCGTAGGTTCAATCCCTACTACGCGCACCAAACCCAATGAAATCCAAAAAAATCAATCAGACCAAGGTTGATTCGACTGCAGCGCGCGTTCGTAGTGTGCTCTCCACGCGAGCCAACCCCAAACGCGCTACCGTGCTCCAACGATTCTTCAAAACTAGCGTGGGGCAATACGGACACGGGGATGAATTTCTCGGGATCACCGTACCAGAGTGCCGCGTCATTGCGAAACAGTTTCGAGACTTGCCGCTGCGCGAGACGGAAAAACTGCTCCACTCTAAAATCCACGAAGAGCGACTCGCGGCACTGTTGATTCTTGTTGACCAATTTGAACGCGGCACACCAAACAAACAAAATACGATCGTCAGCCGTTATCTTCAAAACACGCAGTGGGTCAACAACTGGGATCTCGTGGACCTCTCGGCGCCGAAAATCTTGGGGCGCTTTCTTTTTGAGCGAAGCGGCGAAACAAAGATCCTTGAGCGCCTCGCCCGTTCGAGAAGCCTCTGGAAACGCCGGATTGCGATTGTCGCAACGTTGTATTTTATCCAGCACGATCGCTTTGCTCCAACACTTCGGATCGCCCGACTCCTGCTCAAAGACTCCCATGACCTCATTCACAAAGCGGCTGGCTGGATGCTCCGAGAAGTGGGCAAACGCTCACTGCCGACTCTCGAACGTTTTCTCAAATCTCACCGCACCGCCATGCCCCGCACGATGCTTCGGTATGCCCTCGAGCGACTTCCGCCAAAAAAACGGAATCTGTACCTCATGCGCTGAACGCACGTAAATTCAGGAAGTTCGACTTCCTGAATTCGTGAAGTCGAACTTCACGACTCCTTGCCTGCCGACACCAACGATGATAAGCTCTGGCCATGCAAAAACTTCGCGTCGGAGTTTTTTTGGGCGGAAAATCTGCGGAAAAGGAAGTGTCGCTCAATTCCGGGCGGCACGTTTTTACCATTCTTGACCGCGCTCGTTTTGAACCAATTACGATTTTTATGGACGGGCACGCACAGCTCTGGAATATTCCCTTGATGTTGGTACTTCAGAACACGACAGCAGACATCGAAGCGCGGCTCGAAGAGGCCGAGCAGTTGCCGTACGAATCGCTCAAAGAACGCATTGATATCGCCTTCCTCACGACCTTTGGGAAGTATGGAGAAGACGGATGCCTCCAAGGGCTTTTGGAGTTGCTCGGCGTCCCCTACACTGGTTCGGGCGTGCTTGGCGCTAGCCTTGGGACAGATAAAGCAATGCAGCGAGTACTCATGCGACAGAATCCGAAGATCAACGTGCCGCCGTACCTCATCGTCCTCAACGACGAACAAATTACCAGTTACCAGTTACCAGTTACCAGTTACCCGATTGTTGTGAAGCCGACGCGAGAGGGGTCTACAATCGGAGTGACCGTTGTTCATAAAGCAGAAGAACTCCGGATAGCGCTCGACACCGCGTTTCAATACGACGCAGCGGCACTTGTCGAACCATACCTTCGCGGTCTGGAATTCTCCTGCGTCGTGCTTGATGGCAATCCTCCCGAAGCTCTGCCTCCAACCGAAACGCTCCACGAAGATGAAATTTTTAGCTACCACGACAAGTACATGCCCGGGGTATCAAAGAAAATTACCCCAGCGCGCGTCAGCGCTGAAAAACTTAAGGAGATTACGGCAATGTGCGTTGAAACCTTCACAACGCTCGGGCTTTCCGGCTATGCTCGCATTGACGGGTTTGTGCTCACAGAGCCGATTGACGTCAACGCATTCGGTAGCCCTTCGACTGGGCTCAGGGACTATCGGGTGATGATACCACGTGCCGAGTATCAGGCTGGCACCATCCTCATCACCGACCCGAACGTCTTTTCCGGCATGGCGCCATCGAGTTGGACGTTTCATCAAGCCGCAGCCGTGGGAATGACGCCAACACAACTGCTCACCAAAATCATCGAACGTGCTACAAGCTACAAGCTACAAGCTACAAGCTAACAATATGCTCCGTATTGGCGTTTTCTTTGGTGGTCTATCCTCTGAAGCGGAGGTATCGCTCGAATCTGGACGACATCTTTTTCAGAATCTCGACTCTGCAAAATACACGGGGGTCGCGATCTATGTTTCAAAAAAGCGGGAGTTCTGGGAGCTGCCGATGAGGCTCCTGCTGATGAATACGACCGAAGACATCGAGCGCTCGCTTGCAGAAGCGACGCGAATCCCATTTGAACAACTCAAAGAGAAGGCTGATTTTGCGCTGCTCGCGCTTCACGGCAAGTATGGCGAAGACGGTTGCATGCAGGGGCTGCTCGAGCTTTTGGACATCCCCTATAACGGTTCTGGCGTGCTTGCCTCGGCCATTGGAATGGACAAGCCAGTCGCGCGGCGATTTATGGAAGCAGCAGGAATCAAAACGCCGAGATATGTGTTGGTGGGGAAAGGTAGCCCCTCGACAAGCTCGGGGACTATTGATGCTGCGAACATTCCATTTCCGTTGCCGTGGATTGTGAAACCCAGCCGCGAAGGGTGCTCGACCGGACTGTCGAAGGTCACGGATGCTGCGGAACTCCCAAAGGCACTTGAGCGCGCGTGGCAGTGGGACACTACTGCAATGATTGACGAGTTCATTGATGGCATGGAAGTGACAACCACCGTGCTTGGCAACGATGAACCAACGGCGCTCCTTCCATCAGAGACGCCGCCCTCCGGAAGCGCCCCATACCTCACGTTGGAGGACAAGTTCCTCCCCGGCCAAGCGGCAATGATTACTCCGGCACGATTGCCCAAGGACGTGATTGAAAAAGTGCAAGCTACATCTGTGGCTGCGTTTCAAGCTCTCGGACTCAAGGGCTACGCGCGCATTGATGGATTCGTCCGCGAACAGGAGGTTCTCATCAATGAAGTGAACACGCTGCCCGGGGCAACGCCGTCCACGTGTTTGTTCCAGCAGGCGGCGGCTGCCGGCATGACGCCGATAGATTTGGTGAGCAGGATTATTGAGCTTGGCATTGAAGCGCAGCGAAGCAAAAAGGGGCCGCTGTGAGGTCGAACCTTGAATATCGTAAACGAGCCCTTCGACCGCGGTCGGAGGGCTCGTTTTTCTGTTGACGGTGAACTGTTGGCTGATCACTTAAACTCCGATGGCGGAGGCGGCGATGGCGGCGCACTATTTCCTTTCTGCGTCTGGGCCTGCTCGCGCGCCGAAAGCTTGTTTTCCAGCAACTCCTGAAGCTTCTCCAGCCGATCGTCAAACACGTCGCGCTGCCGTCCGGCGCCGCGCAGAGAGGACGCGTAGCTTACCACCCGCATAAGCTCGTTAAACGCCTCATCAAGCGTCTCGCGCGCGCCACGGAGATCGCCTTCCTTAATGAGATCGCGCACCGGAGCGAGGAACTCTTCTAATGCAGCAAGGACCTCTTTGTCCCGAACCCGCTTCATCTCCCGATAGAGATCGGCAAGCCGATCCATCGTGGATTCAATGTCCCACGGTCCGATTTCCTCATGGACGATCTGAAGCGTTTCCCGTGCCTCCTCAAATTCCCCTTGGGCAACCAACTGCTGGGATTGGGTGAGGGCGCTCCTGATCTCGCCGGCTTTCGCTGCCAGCAACGCGAGGAGCTCCTCGCCGATTGCCTTGTACCGGCGCTGCTTTAACTTCCGATCTACTTTTTTCAGTTGCCTCTCGATGTTACTGATCTCCTTGGGCAACTCCAGTTGAGCCCGCAGTGGGTTGATCTCCTCCCAGATCCGCGCGTCCCAGTAGTCTTGAAGCGCGTCTCGCGTCGGCTGATTCTTGAGCGCCGCCTCGGTCACATTAAGAATCTGCTCCACTTCATCGAGCTTCGCAAGCACCGTTGCCGCATTCACCTTCTTTGCGGTCTTGCGGATTCCACGGATGTCTCGACGCTGGTTTTTAATATCCCGAAGGATGTTACGCACTTCATCCGGCCGGACAAAATCCTGCTGGTCCGGTGGCTCCGGGGAAGGAGGAACCGGCGGCAATGGCATAAGATCAGGCGTTGGCGTCGGTGACGGAGCAACCGGAAGTGGTGCCGGAGATGCCACAGACGGAATCGGCGCCGTCTCTGTGGCTGCAGGCAGTGGCGTCAGCGACGGCTCTGCCGACGTCGTGACCGCTGCGTACGTTGACACGATCGCCGGAGCGGCGAGGACCACCGCCAAGAACGCGGAGAGAATTTTTACCTGTTCAGACATAGGGGAAGAGCATTATGGTTTTTGTCCGCTTAATTGCTCAAGGCGCTGAAGGAGTCGCGCGCGATTCGCTGCCGTCACCCGCTGCGCTTGCTGGACAAAGATCCGCCGAAGTTCTGGCGGGAGGTTTGCAAACGCCTCTTGCGCTTCGCGGTATTCCCCGTTGTTCATCGCCTCCACCACTTCGGAGAGGAACTCAACGAGCGCGGCCTTCACCTCTTCGTCTTTCACCTTCAGAAGCGGTTTGGCATAGCCGATGTAGAGCTCGCGGAGACGCTGATACAGCTCGCGGATCTCAAACTCCTGCGCCGGGCCATCAGGTTGATGGAGGCTTGCGCGCGCATCCTCGGCCGCATCAATTGCTTCCTCGGTCGGGTTGGTCACTACTGCCTGATAGAGAGCGTTGAATTGCTCAAGCGCGCTCTTCCACTCCGCAATGGTCTGATTCAGGCCGTCGGTATTGATCCCGATGCCTCCAAGCGCGCTTCTGACCTGCGCGCCCTTAAGGAATTTCTCAAGGGGAGAGAGCGCGCTCTTCCGGCGCTTGATCTCTCTTGGCATCTCCTTGACGATGAGCTCGAGGCGGCTCACCCTTTCCCGGAGCGGATTGATCGCATCCCAGAGCTTCGCATCGTAGTAGTCCTGCACTTGACTGCGCGTCACGGATTTTCCGGAAAACGCCGCTGCGAAATCTTCCAACTGCTTCTGAAGCGCCTGGATCTCCGGGAGAACCCCCGGCAGGACGCGTTTCGCCTTTGCGACAAGTTTCGTGAGCTCGCGACGCTGGTCATTGATCTGGCGCAGCAGCCCTTTTACTTCACCGGCAGGCAGCGGCGGTTCTTCCTCGGCTCTCTCGCAGTAGCTGGTCGGACACCGCCCAGCGGTAAACCGCTTCACCTGCCCGGCAGGACACTCACGGACCTCGGGCATCTTCGGACAGATATCTTTGTCCGGCTCTGGCTTTGGCTGCTCTTCCGGCCGACAATATGGCTGCACCGGACAGATTTTCCCGCTGAGCCCAAGCGGCTGTGGCGGCGGGTAGAAAACAACGCTTCCTGACGGACAACTTGATGGCGGAAGGGTCTTCGGACACGCCTCAACATCCGGCGGAATATTCTTGCAGTTCCAGCGCGGGCATGGATCCTTCACCCGTTCGGCAAAAGAACCGGCGGGGCACTTTGGTTCAGGCCCGATTGCGGGGCATTGATCTTCATTTTCCTTCTTCTCTGGCTTACAGTACGGTTGTTGCGGACAGATCCTCCCATTGGGGCCCAGCGGCTGTGGCGGCGGGTAGTAGAGAACCTCGCGAGCGCCACACGTCGGGGTTGAGAGCTTTGGACACGCTCCGGGTTCTTCAGATTTCCGACAAGAAGGCGCCGGCGGGCACCCGCCCGGTTGGCTCGGTAGAGGATAGAACATCACCTCTCCTACGCCGCAACCAGGCGGCGGATAGACCGGACATGCGGCTTTTCTCCGACAGGTCGGCGCTGGGGGGCAATAAGCCCCAAACGGCATCGGAGGCCAGTAAACTTCTTCATCTGCCACGCAAAACGGCGTGGTCTGCGGAGGGCAGAAAGAAGTACCACCGGTTCCTGTTGGACCAGTAGGCCCGGTCGTTCCGCTGGAGATCGGCGAGTACCGACAGTAGCCTGCGCTGCACGTAACGGTGTGTCCGCTCTTTGGCGGACAGTCTGCCGCGGCGCCACAGCGATCAGCAGATGACCAGCTTCCCGGAGTTTCTCCGGTTGATTCCGGGCTTCCAGATTGTCTGCAGTACGGCATTGTTGCGCACCCTCCGGCTGTGGTTGGCGGATAGAACAAAATCATGCCAGATGCACAGCTTGGAGGCGGGCCCAAGGTCGGGCACTGTTGCCCAGTACCGGTGGTCATGGTTCCATCTGGCACGCACGTCGGCGGCGAGGGACACATCTGACCAGGGGCTGGTGCAGGTGAGTACATGTGCGTCCCGACAGCACACGTTGGCATGGGCATGGGAGGACAACTGCTTCCCGTTGTCCATGTTCCTGTTCCCGCTCCCGAGGTATCAGAAACACACGTCGGCGGCGGAGAACAGGATGAACCGGGAGCAGCAGAGCCGTAGTACACATGCATGCCGGGGGCACAGCTCGGCGATGGATACGATGGACACGATGGCGGGGGCATTGATTGATCCATGGGCGCCATCTGTTCCCGTTTCCGGCACTCGGGAAGGCCCGAACAGGTACTTCCTGGCGCAGCGGAATTATAAAAAACGTACTCATCGGCAGCGCAACTTGGCATGGTCATGGGAGGACAGGACGTGGTTGGAGGTGGTGGAGTCATGGTGCCCGTTGCCATTGAATCAGGCACGCACGCTCCTCTGGCAGGACAGGGATCGTTTGGTTGCGGGTAGTATTCAATATGCGTCCCGGCCAAACAGACCGGCGGCGGATCTATCGGACACGTTGTTGTCGTAGTCGTCGGGGTCGTGCTCTGCGCAACCGTATAGATAATTGCCGGAACCGAAATAAGAATTGCTCCGAGCATCCCAAGGAGTTTCAAAGGCGTAGTCATAACATTACTTTAGTTTAAAGTTGTGAATTGGGGATAACTCCGCTATGATTATACCACAATCCAGCCCGTCCCGCCATCCAACCATTATGAACAGTTCCGTGCTTGCAAAAAACCTTAAACAAAAACTGACCCGTTGTTTTACGACGGCAGAATTCCGCTGGATGAAAAAACTCGTCACGCGCTTTCCTGCTGCAGAAATCTACCTTGTTGGCGGCGCGGTTCGTGACGCGGCGCTTGGCCGGACCAATGAGAAAGACTACGACTTCGTCGTCCGCAACGTCCCGGCAACCGCACTTGAACAGTTTCTGAAAACCGCAGGAAACGTTGACTTTGTTGGGAAGACCTTTGGGGTGTTCAAATTTTATCCGGAAGGGATGCGCGACATTGAAGCGTTTGACATTGCGCTGCCACGGACCGATCACGCCTTTGGCACGGGTGGATACAAAGCCGTGAAAGTGCAAACGCGCCATGAGATGGACATTGAGGAAGACCTTGCCCGTCGCGATTTCACCGCAAACGCGATGGCATGGGAAACGCAACGCCGCCTCCTCATTGATCCATTTGACGGGCTCGGGGATATCGCAGCAAAACGACTGCGCGCCGTTGGGGTGGCACGCACCCGCTTTGGAGAAGACTACTCCCGAATGCTTCGCGCGCTCCGGTTCGCGTGCGAGCTTCACTTTACTATCAAACCCGATACGTGGGAGGCGCTCACCGGGCTCATGGGGCATCTCAACAACACGACCAATGGCGAGCGGATCGTTCCCCTTGAGGTGATTGCCAAAGAGCTCCTGAAAACATTTGTCGCCGAGCCAACCACCGCGCTTGATCTCTATGAAGAAAGCGGAGCATTGGCCGCGTTGCTTCCTGAAGTGCTTGCCATGAAAGGGTGTCCGCACTCCCCGAACTTCCACAGCGAGGGGGATGTCTACACCCACACCCGGCTTGCCTTACAGCAGCTTGCGAGCCCCCAAATGCGCAAACGCTTCCCGGAAGCGCAACGCCGGGCGCTCGTCGTCATCGGAACCCTGCTTCACGACATCGGCAAACCGGCAACCGTGCAGCGAGTCGAGGAGCCTGCCGGCACGCACTACCACTATCACGGCCACGATAAAGTCGGCGCAGAAATCGCAAGCCGCATCTGCCAACGACTGAAGCTTTCGACGCTCCCGCGGGAGAGTGCGCTCCATGTGGACTGTACAGACCTCTCTTGGATCGTCGCAAATCATCTCCTGCTGCTGAACGCCAAAATCGAAGACATGCGCGCCTCGACCATTGAACGGTATTTCTTTAACGACCGCGTGCCGGGGAAAGCCTTGCTTGCGGTCATCCTCGCCGATTCACTCGCGACGATTCCGGAAAAGCAGAAAAAGCCAAACCTCGCGCACTTTGAAGCAATGGAACGTCGGATCAGGGAGATTCGCCGCATTGGCGGAGCACGGCGCGGTCGCTACCGCGAGCTCCCTGCCCCGCTGCTCTCCGGCGAGGACCTTCTCGCAACGTTCGGCCTTGAACCAAGCCAAAAAATCGGCAAACTCCTGCGGGCCATCCGCGAGCAGCAACTGCGCGGGAAGGTGAAAACGCGAATACAGGCCATCGAGCTCGTGCGCCAAGTCCTTACGGCAGAAGGAAACCACACCGCATGATTCCTATCCTCATCCTCTACGAAGACGAGGCAGTGCTTGTAATCGAAAAACCATCAGGCCTGCTTGTTCACGCAGCCGACGGCGCCCCTGGACAGCTCACCGTTGCAGACTGGATCCAACAACGCCGTCCACAACTGCGCGACGTCGGGGGAGATCCAACCCGCCCCGGAATTGTCCACCGCCTTGATCGCGACACCTCTGGCATCATGGTCATCGCGAAGACGCGCGAAGCGTTTTCGCTCCTCCAATCCCAGTTTGCGCGCCACACGGTGAAAAAAACCTACACCGCGCTTGTCCATGGGAGCATTGTCAGAATGGAAGGAACGATCGCATTTCCCATTGCCCGGGCGCACGGCAAGCGCCGCCGGGGAAAATTTGTGTCTGTCCCCGCCGGCAAGAAAGGGAAAACAGCGACCACGCACTTTGTTGTGCGCGCAAAAAATCCACGCTACACTCTGCTCACCCTCGAGCCGGAAACCGGCCGGACCCACCAAATCCGCGCTCATCTTGCAGCGTATGGCCATCCCATTGTCGGAGACACCGAGTACACGAGCAAGCGCTGGAAAAAAGATGACGCCCCACGCCTTATGCTTCATGCGACAACACTTGAGCTCACTCACCCCACCACCGGGAAACGCCTGTCGTGGACAACAGCGTTGCCAAAAGATTTCCAAGACTACTGCCGCGAGAAAAAACTATGCTGATTACGCTTTCAAGTCTGCCGGGCGCAGGGTCCTCGACCGCAGCAAAGCTCCTTGCCAGACGACTCGGTATCCCGCGCATTGACGCCGGAGACATCTGGGACGAGGTAGCGCGTGAACGCAACATGAGCGTGCTTGAACTTAATCTCACTGCAGAACGCGACAAGTCCATTGATACCGCCTTGGATAAAAAGATGCTCGAACACGCGCGCGCGCCCGGAGATCGCTTGCTTGAAGCGCGGCTCATCGGCTGGTTTTGTAAACGCAATAACATTCCGGCATTCAAAGTGTGGGCCGATTGCGCGCTTGCGATTCGCGCCCAGCGCATTGCAGCGCGCGAGCATGCCGATGTTACCGCGATGGAAGAGGAAACGAAACGGCGGGAGACAAGCGAAGCAAAACGATACCAGACGTACTACGGCATTGATATCTCCGATCGCTCGATCTACGACCTCATTGTTGATTCCTCTGAAAAATCGCCAAAAGAGATTGTTGACGCGATCATAACGAAGCTCCCGATGAACCATTGACGATGCCCAACCGAACGGCTATACTCCCCTCTACTATGGCAGAAAAAACGCAACCGAAAAAACATGCCGCAGGCTGGCCGACAATACAGCCGGGGCAAGTGGTGCGCATCCATGAGCGCCTGAAAGAAATAACGCCAAAAGGTGAGGAGAAGGAGCGCATCCAAATCTTTGAAGGCATGGTGCTTGCCAGACGCGGCGGAATAGGGCCATCCGCAAATATCATCGTGCGTAAATCCTCGTTTGGCGTTGGCGTCGAGAAAATCTTCCCGCTTCACCTGCCAACCATCAGCGACATTGAAATCGTCAAACGCTTCAAAACCAGACGCGCCAAACTCTACTTCCTCCGACACAATCCGAAGAAGTTGAAAGAGATAAAAGGAGTGTAGCGCTGGCGCCGTCCGCCGCCACGGCAGACTTCGCGCTCTACGCCTGCGGAACGTTTTGACCCCCCAACGTCGCTCGGAGTCGCTCGTGCGAAACTCGTCCCTCGCCCTTCGTTATTCCCTGAGCGAAGCGTAGCGAAGTCGAAGGGCTCGGTTCCTCACACAGTACTGGGCTCGCTCAAAACGTTCTCGCATGCTGGGAGCACTCCGTAATGCCGTGGACAGCGGATCGACTCCAGCGCTACAATCTGGCGAGAGAGCAAAAATGTTATAGAATGCGGACGTGGCGGAACTGGTATACGCGCACGCTTGAGGGGCGTGTGCCGCAAGGCTTGAGGGTTCAAATCCCTCCGTCCGCACCAAAACTTACTTCGCGCGAACCTTTTTAAAGCGGCAAACCTGACCCACCCCACCGCCGCTCGCTAACGCTCGCCACCCCGTGACAAAGTTTTGCACATTTTTTGTTTTTTGTTATACTAAATTAGGTAGGTAATTAGTGTGTTTCGTAACCATCAAGGGCTACAATCCCCTTATGGTTACGACACGAAACAACGTTTTCAGTTGCGCGGCCAACATTTTGAGATAGTAAGCAGCATAGTGGAATATCGGTTCAACCATCGCCGCGAGAATCTGTTCAAGTTATTCATGAAGACCTATTTTGGTTACGTTTCCCACTAATTACCTAATATTTTATGACATCACACGCAAAAAAGTTTCTCTACCCATTCGCGAGCGTTGGGGTAATTTTGGCTCTGACCGTATTTCTACCAACCGCGGCCTTAGCTCAAGATTTTTCCGGTCCGCCCACAGCCGAGCAAATTCAGCAGTTACAGCAACAAGCCATGCAGCAGGCGCAGAGCCAGGCTCAAGCCCAAGGTCAGGGACTAGGCGCCGGTGTGCCGGGCGGGATGCCGTCGGGCCAAAATTTTGGCCCGCCTCCAGGCGTGGAAGAAATGCAAAAGAAAGGCGAGGAGATGGCGAAGCAAGGCGCGGCCAAGCAGTTGAAAGGTCTGCAAGCCGGCGTCAGAGGCATGGAAAACGGTTTAAAGCAGTTTGAGGCTTTGGTCAAAAAAGCGGAAAAAGCCGGCGGCGGCGTGAGCGCGGAAGTTAAGGCCAAATACAATGATCTTAAAGAGCATATCCAAAAAATTAAAAATGCCAAATCAGCCGATGAGATAGAAGGTATTGATACCGATTCAATGCAGTCTGATATTAATGAAGTAATGGAAAGCGCCGGCGCCGCGATCCAGAGCGCCGAGCAGTTAAAGGGTTTAAAGCAGGGCATAAAAGGCATAGAACAAGGATTGAAAGTTTTTGAAGCGCAATTAGCCCGTATTACCAAGCAGAAGGCGGTTGTTCCGGAGGAAATCACGGGGAAAGTGGCTTCCATAAAAACCAAAATAGCTGCCGTCAAAGCGGCCAAGACCTGGGAAGAAGCCGAGGCGGCCGGCGTGGAAGAACTGCAGGATTCAATAGAGAGCTTGAATGATTACCGCGACCAGTTAGAAGTATTGATGCGTCTGCCGCAGGTGCAGAAACAGCTGGACAAACAGATGGATAACTTGAATAAAGAGCTTAAAAAGACCCAGGCGATTGTGACTAAACTGCAAAAACAAGAGATTGATTTGAACGAAGAACAAGCGGCTTTCGCGGCCAGCGTGAATCAATTAAAAACCGTGCGCGATAACGCCTTAGCACAAGTGAGAAGCGGCAATTCCGAGGCTATCATGGCGGCGCTGGATGATTTGGAAGAAAGTTTTTTTGGCCAAATCGGCGATGCTATGGAACACAGCCGCGTGATTCAGACCATGTCATCTTTGGGCCGGTTTCAGTCGGAATTCAAAAAGGGTATTGCCGACGCCCAAAAGCGGATCGGCCAATTAAAAAAGAAAAAGATTAATACCACCGAACTGGCAGCCATCCTCAAGCAATCTCAAGAAAAAGGCAACGCCGTGTTGGCTTTAATCAAAGTTAAGCCCACGGATGAGGACGCGGTAATGGACGGGATTGCCGGACTGGAAGATTTGCGCACCCAGTTTAGCGATAAAGCGGATGAGCTCTCCGGCGGCGCGGCCATGCCTTGGGAGAGCGGGCCGGAGACCATCAAAGAATTAAAGATTCCGAAAGAGGTTAACACCTTCATAAACACAAGCAAGGAAAAGGAGTTGAAGACGGGAGAAGTCGAGCCTGTTTCGGTTGAACGTCCGGTCGTCGGCGCCGGGGTGCTGATTGAGGCCGAGAACGAGAATGCTAGCTACATTTTGCCCGCGGCCAAGCGCCCCGCGGTCAACACCAAGGAGGTTAAACCAAGCTGGCGCCCGCCGTACTCCGGCACAGGCGACTGGTACCTGGCCGCCCAGGGCGAGTGGCTGTCCTATGACTTTACTGTGGTGGCGCAGGACGGAACCTACAACGTCTGGGTGCGCGATTACGTTGATAAGTTCCAACCCAAAGGCGTACGTCGTATCGTCATCAGCTTCGATGGAGCAACCTACGGCACCTTCGCCGAGGTCGACAAGCCGACATCAAGCGCGAAAGGCGATTTCGGCTGGCACAAAGTCGGTGATGGTGTTGTGCTCGCCGCGGGCAATCATACGATGAAGGTGATGAAGGAAGCGACGACCAGGGGCGCCGCCATCCTCGATGCTTTCTACTTAACGACCGGCGACGAGGCCCCGGTGGAGAAGTAGGGGTATCTCAATTAGTAAGTGCATGCCGCCCCGCAATATACGGGAGCATTTGGTTATATTAGTTTCTCTTTATTACGGTTTCTGCTCCGGCCCCTTTGAAAGTCAGGCTTTAACTTTATCCCCCCAAATCATTAGAAGACCGATGACAATAATAAGCGACATTGAAATCGGTGCCATGGCCCTGTAGGGGCCTTGATAGCCGAGACTACCGCCGACCATGATAATACCGAAGATAATGACAAGTATCCCGAAAATTTTTCTTTTGTTCATAATTTTGTTTATGAAGACTAGTTATGAGACAATATAAATCAATCGACCTTAATTTAGTATAACAAAAAATGTGCAGAATTTTGTCACGGGGTGGCGAGCGTCAGCTCGCGGCGACGGGGCGGCTTCCTTAAGTTCCGTTCTCCGCCAGAGGCGGATCCGCCTTCGGCGGAAAAGTAGGTTCGCGCGAAGTACATAATTACAGCACCAAAACTAACTTCGTTGGAAATGACTCCGGGGGCTCCGGAGTCATTCGCGTTTCGCGAGTCGAGGTGATACCATGGCGCTATGAACTATTTTGGTTTCATGCCTCATGAGTGGCGGCAGTTACGGACGCTCAATGCGCCAAAAAAAATCCAAGATTTTCTGGAGCGGCTTCACATCAACTTCGAGCAGGGCGGCGAAACGTGCATGTCGCCACGGCGAGTGCTGCAAACACGCAAAGCGCACTGTCTTGAAGGCGCATTGCTCGCTGCCGCAGCATTGCGAATAAACGGGCAGCGTCCACTCCTGCTTGATCTTACCGCAACCGCCGACGATGACGACCATGTCGTAGCGCTGTTTCGGCAGTATGGCTGCTGGGGCGCGATCTCTAAAACCAATCACGCGGTGTTGCGGTATCGGGAACCGATTTACAAGACCATCCGTGAGTTGGCGTGCTCGTACTTTCACGAATATTTTACTAATGACGGCAAGAAAACACTCCGGTTCTATTCGGTGCCGTTTGACGTTCGTACGTTCGATGATCGCGGTTGGATGACCACAGAACAGAACCTCTGGGTCATTGTCCGAGCACTCAATGCCATCACACACTTCCCGATCCTCAATAATGCTCAAATCCGAACGCTCCGTCGGGCTGATGCGATTGAAGTCAAGGCCGGTAAGCTCGTCAACGAGAAGCCTTGATTTCGGGCCACCGCAATGGTATCGTGACGCCACTGGACGGCGAAATGGACGGTTAGCTCAGCGGTAGAGCATCGGTTTTACACACCGAGGGCCGCAGGTTCGAACCCTGCACCGTCCAGAGAACAGCCAACTCCTAACCTCCCACCTCTAACTTCTATTGTGATGCGCATCATCATTGGTCTTGCCATCATTGCATCCGGCGTGCTCATGATCCGCCATGTTGACCGCGTGACGGATGCCCTTGGCTGGAGCGCGTTTGGCAACAAGTTCTTTGGCTCAAGCGAGACCTACTACAAGTTCCTCGGGTTTATCGTCATCCTCATCGGCATGCTTATCACCACGGGTCTCATTGGCTCGATATTGCTCTGGCTGCTTGGGCCGCTCATGGGCGGATTTCTCCAACGATAATAAAAGGAGTTAAAAAGGGCCGGTAGTTCAGTGGTAGAACGCCTCATTTGCAATGAGGAGGTCGTGGGTTCGATTCCCACTCGGTCCACCAATTCAAGATAAGGAACTATGAAACCAGAATATATTGAAATTCAGACAAAAGACGGGCTCACCTTGCCTGGACTTTTGTACCGAAGCGAAAAAGACAAAGCTGTGGTTATTTATCTGCACGGCAATGGCAGCTCGTCGGTCTTTTACGATGAAGCAAAAAATCGCGTGTTCGCAGAAGCACTAGTAAAAAAAATATTTCCATCCTTTACTTTAACAACCGAGGGGCACATATCATCAAAAAATTATATGTGCGGCACGGGAAAGAAGAAGAACGGAAGCGATTTGGAATGGCATATGAGAAAATTAAAGACTGCATAGTAGATATTGACGGAGCCATTTCTTTTTTGAAAAAACAAGGTTATCGGAAATTTTATCTTGCCGGAACTTCAACGGGCGCGAATAAAATTTGCGTCTACAATTTCTACAAGCCGAAAAATGATGTAGAGAAATACATTCTTCTTTGCGGAGGCGATGATACTGGTATTTACTATCACATGGTCGGCAAATCGAAATTTTGGAAACTTCTCGCCGAAGCAAAGAAAAAAATCAAAGCCAAACATGGAGAAGAAATTGTCAAAGAAATATTACCCGATGCGTTCTTCTCCTACATTGGATTTTTCGACATCGCAAACCCAGACGGAGATTACAATGTTTTTCCGTTCTATGAAGTTTTGCGTAAAGTGAAATTATCAACAAAACCGCTTTTTCGGCATTTCAAATCCATCAGAAAACCAACATTGGTTGTGTACGGAGACCAAGATGAATATGCTTGGGGAAATGTGCCGAAAATTGTTGAAATATTGAAGAGTTATCAGCCAAAGTTGGTTTACAAAATTATCAAAGGAGCAGATCATGGATTCAAAAATCGAGAGAGCCAACTAGCGGGAATAATAGCTAGTTGGTTATGAAAAAACGCGTGGGTCCGTATACGCTTACGAAGCGTCGGCTGGTCTATAAAACGCCCTGGATCGAGCTTCGAGAAGATCGGGTGATTCGTCGAGACGGCGGACGAATGTTATTTGGCGTTGTCCGCATGCGCGAGGGGGCGTCGGTGCTCGCGCTCGACGAAAGGAGGTACGTCTATCTCGCCGAGGAGTATAAGTATGCCGTCAGGCGTAAGACGTTTGAGCTCATCAGTGGCGGACTCAACGTAAAAGAGACGCCACTTGCTGGGGCGAAGCGAGAACTCCGGGAAGAGACCGGGCTCATCGCTTCTCACTGGACAGGGCTCGGCTGTGTGCATCCGTTTACAACCGTCGTTGAGTCGCCAAATCACATCTTTCTCGCACGCCGACTCCGGGCAACCAAGTCTCGCCCCGACCCCGGCGAGCAACTCCGAATCATTCGTGTCCCGTTTCAACATGCACTCAACATGGTGCTGAACGGGAAAATCATCCACGCCGCTTCGTGCGTTGCAATTCTCAAAACTGCGCGGATTCTTGGGAAGTAGTATTTCACTCCTTACACTATGCAAAAACCAAAGCCTGCCGACGACGCCTTTGGCAAACTCCTGCTCGATCTCTATCGAGGCAAAAAAGAGTTCGAGATCATCGAGCGCGATGATGGATATTTTGATGCCTTCGCTGCAGAGGGTTATCTCTCGCAGTACAAAGAATGGCCGCGGCGAGAACAGCTTGCTATGGGTTATGTTCGCGACCGCGTGCTTGATATTGGTTGCGGCGCAGGCCGCCATGCGCTCTATCTCCAAAAGAAAGGGTTCGCAGTCACCGGCATTGATATCTCACCGCTTGCCATCAAGGTCTGCCGCCTCCGCGGGCTGCGCGATGCGCGCGTGCTTTCGATCACGGATATCAAAAAAATTCGTGGGGAGAAATTCGGATCTGTGCTCATGATGTGCAATAACTTCGGACTGTTCGGGAGCCGAGAACGCGCGAAGCGGCTACTGAAAACTCTCGTGACCCTCACGACAGATGATGCCTCTATCATTGCCCAAATCCGGGATCCGTACAAAACAAAAGACCCTGTGCATCGGGCCTATCACCGCTTAAATCTCGCGCGCGGCCGCATGGCAGGGCAGTTGCGACTGCGCGTCCATTATGAACGACTCGTCGGGCCGTGGTTTGATTATCTCTTTGTTTCTGAAAAAGAACTCCGCGACATTCTCTTGGGCACCGGCTGGCGAGTGCAGAAAATCATTGGTCGCGGCCGTGACCAGTACATCGCCATCATTGAGAAGACTTCGGCTCCTCGCTAAAAAAGTCCGTCTCTTTGAGTTC